>JAQYGS010000122.1 GCA_028722515.1 Clostridia bacterium
TCTGTTACATCTACAGCCGGAAACCAGCTGGAAACTCAGATCATGATTGCCCTGGTACTTGGCGGAATGCCTGTAAACGGCGGTGCCAAAGTTAAATTTTATAACATCATCCTTGGTGTTATGACCTATAAAGTTCTCTCAAGCGGTCTTGTAATGCTTATGATTCCCACACAGCTGCAGCAGCTGATCCTTGGAATTATTTTCCTGATTGAAGTTGCAATGTTCAGCGACAGAAAGACCGGTATGATCGTGAAATAATACCATACATATATTCACATTTTTACGCACAGAGGGTGCCCACTGCAGTTCATGCAATGGGCACCCTCTTTCATTTGATTTAAAACAATAACTTCTGCTGTTCTCCTACTTCAATTCTTGATGGAATAATGGTATCCGGCTCTTCTCCCCTGCGGTGCTGGGCCCTGAGATACTGCATGCCTCCCCTTAAGCTTGCCGCAATAAGATTCAGAACATAAATGTTGTCGAACCGGCTATAGATGGATTCTCCTCCAAGGCCTGTAAGACAGATCAGCTGGGTATTTGTTTTCTTTGCCATATCCATTAAAGGCTTCAGAAGATGGGCAGCATTTGTCTGGGCAAAGGGGTTATCCATAACCAGAACTTTCCCCTCATTTCTGTCTGCAAAAATATCTGTGTCATCCTTACGCATATAATATAAAAGACTGGACAGGATTACGAATGCTGACAAAAATCCTTCTCCTCCGGAATTCCTGGCAACTTCTGCCCACGTAATAGGGTATTCTCTCTGCTCTTCAATCTTGTACAGACGAATCTGTACGTTACCTATCCCTACAACTTTATCATACAGATTTTTTGTAGTGATCCTTGTTCCGAAGTACTCCTGCGCATTTTCATTTTTCTCAAAAATTTCCACACCTTTCAGGGTTACTTCGTCTACATAATCTTCCAGTCTGATATGATACAGGCTGGCATTTTCATCCCAGTCCGGAAGATCGATCTTCAGCATTTTAACCGGCTTGTCCCGGATTACTATGGTAGAATTATGATCGATTTTCCCAAGATTCCTGTGGATTTCCAGAACATAATCTTCCATCAGTTCCACAATCCTCTCTTTTTCCTTTTCCACAAGGGAAATATCCACCTCAAGCTTTTCCATAAGGCTGTCATAGGACTGTACGGTGGTCTGAAGCTGCATCAGAACTCTGGATGGATCATTACAAAGCTCAAGCATTTTCTCCAGCGGTTTGCGATAAAAATCATCCTGAAAAATTTCCATACGAACTATCTGATTGAGAAACTGCACCAGTTCTTCCTTATCTGTCTGGCAATCGTGAATTTTCTGGTTATAATCACGGATCAGAATTCCTTTGAAATTGCGAAGACTCTGGGAATTCATATCCAGAAAATCCTGCTCCCATTCTACCTTTTCTCCCAGTGGAATTTCATTGTATTCTGACAGTGCGGTAAGATTTTCATCATAACTTTGAAGACGTTTTTTCAGAGCATCTTCCTGCTTCTTTTCCTCTTTGATCTGGAAAACAAGCTGGTTTCTTCTGGACTCAAAATCCTGGCTCACAATATCCCCTCTGGGCACAGGTGCGTCCTGTCTGCACATAGAATGAATACGTCCAAGCAGCTCTGAAATCCTGCTTTGATAAACAGCGATCTGCTTGTCCTCTTCATTCCATAGCATATTTTTTGTTTCTATCTTGCGTCTGAAATCTTCAAGAACAGCCTCCTGATGGTTTTCTTCCTTTCGGTCATAAACCATATCTTTCCACGAATTTTCTTTAAGATGATATTTCTGCTGAAGGTGTTTCAGTTCATCTGCTGCTTTATGAAAGCGCTTTGCAGTTTTTTGTTCCTGAGACTCCAGCTCTTGAAGTTCCTGGGAAAATGCAGCCGTAATAGCTTGGTATCTTATCTCCATCTGCTCCGGGGACATTTCCAGGTTTTCAGGAACTTCCTCAGGTTTTTCATAAGTTTCATACCTGTGGTATTTCTCTTTCAGCCTGTCATTTTCCCTGGACAGCATATCAAGCTGTAATTCCAGAGTTGTTTTATTTTCCAGTAATTTCTCTCTCCTGTCTCTGGATAATTTCTGCTGATCTTTACATTTATTTTCTTCTTTTTTACATTTCTCCAGTTCTTCACGGTTGGCTTCATAATCTGCATAAGATTTTTTCAGATTGTTGAAATCTTCTTTTTTCTGATTCTGTTTTTCAACCTCACGACTGAGTTTAAATATCTGGTTCTGAAGATTTTCTATGGACTTTTTCATTTGAGAAAGTTCCTGGGAGCGGTTGCGGATTTCTTCCTCCATATCCTTTTTCTCATCTTCAAGCTGTGCCTGAATGGTCTTAATATTATCCCATTTCTCCCTGGTCACAGACTGATTTTCCACCATTTCCTGGCGCTTAAATGTCTCTGTGTATTCCTTCTGGCGAAGGTCAACAGCCTCCCTGAGCCTGCCAAGCTGCTGCTGTTTTTCCCAGATCATCTGCTGAAGCATTTCCTCATCCAGAAGGTTTTCATTAAAGAGAATATAGAAGCTGATTCCATCCAGATGTACTATTCCATCCTTACATTTCTGATCAACCTCTTCAATCTTTTCTCTTTCTATGATAGGCACAGGAAACGAAGTACAGATATTTCCGGCATTTCCGGCAAACTTTTCCATCTCCTGCCTTGTCATGATCAGCGCATATGGCAGAAAAGGATGCCTTCTTACAAGCTCCTGGTTCTGTTTCTGGGTATAGCCGTTCTTTTTCAGCCATTCCATACCGTAGATTATCTGAATATCCAGATTCTTAAGTTCTTCTTCCAGCTCTCCGGGAAGTTCAAGGACTCTGCCGCTTTTCAGACGTTGATATTCCTTTTGAGTTTCATCTTC
Organism: Clostridia bacterium; assembly: GCA_028722515.1. Classification (GTDB taxonomy): domain Bacteria; phylum Bacillota; class Clostridia; order Lachnospirales; family Lachnospiraceae; genus Blautia_A. The sequence goes on from JAQYGS010000122.1 coordinate 2,876, forward strand.
TTCCTTTTCCAGATTTCTTCGGATTCCTGCGATCTCTTCCAGCTTACGCCGTGAAACATGAAGGATTTTATCTCTGTCAAAAAGATAGGGTTCTTCCAGATCCAGATATTTAAGAACTGCCCTTCTTGCTTCCAGCTCTGATTCATAAATTTCATACTGTTCCTGCTGTTTGTGAATCTCCACATCTTTATGAACCAGTTCTTCTTTTTTATCTTCCAGAGCACGCTCCAGACTCTTCTGTCTTTCCCTTAATTCCTCCAGCCCCTTTTGCGCTGATGCACGGTTTCTGACAGTGTCCTCCAGTTCCCGGTCATAAATCTGCTGTCTGATTTCCAGCGTTCCCGGCTCATATGTTCCAAGAATACTGCGTGCAAGCTCCTCGTGATATCTGAGATTAAACCTTTCTTCTTCCTTATCATAGCCTTTTACAAGGCTGTTAAGGCTGCCCTTTCTGGAAATGATCTCTCTTATTTTCTGTTCCAGTTCGTCTATCTTTTCAGCCTCTGCTGTGGCATCTTCCAGCACTTTATCCCTCTTTGTCTCTGTATCATTTTGCCGGGTCTCATTTTCTTTTAGCTGCTCTTCATAATGACATTTCAGAGAAAATCCCAGGGCTTTTCTCTCGGGTTCAAGATCCTGTCCCTGCTTTCTGGCAAGGGCGATTTTCTGGCGAAGAATATCCAGATCTTCCTGTTCTTCCTGTACGGCAGCCTGCTGTTTGGCACATGAAAGAAGGTGTAATCTGTTCTCAACTTTCTCTGCCTGAGAGGTCAGGTTTTCCCGTTCCATATCAATCATATCCCGGTTTCCTGTATGAAAATCTTTCTGATCTTCACACTCATAGACCTGGCTGGAAAGCTCCTCATACTGCACACGTTCCACTTTCTGTTCCAGTTGTTCAATATGTTCCTGAACTTTCCCATGCTGTTTTAAAGTTTCCTCATGAAGAGCGTTTAAATCATGAATAAACCATGCAATTTTATTCTCCTGAGTCCTCTCTTCTTCCTTTGCAGACTGATATTTTTCTGCTCTTTCCCGCACTTTCTCTGCCTGTTCCTTAAAGGCACGGATATGATCCCGGCGTCTGATCTTTGACCGGTTATCTTTATACTGTCCTGCATATTTTTCCAGAATAGACTGGAACTCTCTGATGCGGTTCTGGTCTTTATTCAGCTTATTTTCCACTGCATCCAGAAACCATTTCTCCACAAGACCTTTTTCATCCTTACAGTCGGAAAAAAGCTCCGAAAGGCCTGACTCCTTCAGATTAATCTTCTTAATAATAGTCTCCCATTCCTTATAATTGATCTGGTATTCCATCAATTTATCAAAATACTGTCGGGACTGGGCAGAATTAGTCAGGTCATAATAGAAAAACTTCATGGTCCTGTCTTTCTTGAAGGTTTCAAACAGCTGCTTACAGGCATTATAATTTTTCAGTATAATTTCTTTTTTTCCTTTTTCCACAACCGGAAGGTGGTGAATATCCTGCAGACATGGGCCCTGATATTCGCTGACGATCCCTGTTATATCAAGGTTTTCCGTGCTGCCCTCCTGCATATCCTGAGTCCTCCTGACCATAAGGCCTGTGAGCACATAACCTGCCCCCTGGTCAAGCACCCATTCCACCAGTATAAAAGAAGGTTTATTTGTAGTAAAATAGCTTTCAAACGGGCGGTCCTTGGCATCCCTGTACCTTTTATGCACAAAAGGTGCCATCATCATCTGAACCAGAACGGACTTGCCACCTCCGTTTCTCAGCGAGATCAGAGTACTTTCTCCATTGAAATGAAGACATTCATCGCTGATACGGATGGAATTATTGTTATAATTTACATTAATAAGTCTTACTGCATTGATCTTACTCATTTTCTTCCACCCCCAGAACGCGAAGAACTCTCTGATAATTATTCTGATTCAACAAATTCCAGTCCATAAAATTATCCAGTTTCTTTGTTGTTTTGATCATTTCATCCTGCTCCACATACTCAATCAGCCCCTGTTTCTGTAAAAAGATAAGGATATTATAGATAAAGCCCTCTTTTGTAGTTCTTGCCCTGGAACCTTTATCATCGGACTTCAGTGCCTCAAAAGCTTCCAGCATGGTTTTAAAAGAAATACCTGCTGTATCTTCCTCTTCCTCACTGACATTTTCCGCCCCTTCTTTCAGGCGCCTGGAAATACAGTTTTGAAGATCACCTACGCGCATATATTCTCTGGCTTTACTGCTGCTTCCCTGACCATCAAAAAACTCCACAAGAAGGGTAAGAATCACAAACTGGGACAAATAGTAATCTTTGTCCGTACCATTAGATCTGCACAGGGTACTCTTCAGCTGTGCCTTGGAAAACCCCAGAAAATTATTCTCCTCCTTTGGAATCAGATAGATCACATTTCCATATCGTTCGATCACACTGCCTGCAATCTCTCCCTGAGATTTCACAAGATTCTGAACTCCTTCCTCCTGTGTATAAGCTCTGTACAGGCGCTGCTCATCTTCCTCTCTCAGTTCATGATGCTCCAGCAGATAATAAAAAATCTCCTGTCCGGTACGGATTTCTTCACTCTCATAAGCCATAACTGTTACTCCTCATTTTTTACAATACGAATCAGTACATTAGAACAGCGGATGCTCTTCTCTTCTCCCTTTTCGTTAATTACATGGTCAAAAACAACTGTATTTCCATCCTCGATCCTGTATATTTCCACTTTACGGATATCCTGAGTTTCCGGGTTCTCCTCCACGATCTTAAGAATCATTTCGTTTAACTGAAAGTCTCCCGGTGCATCCTGAATATACTCACTTTTTTCCTTTTTAAGTGCATCTATGTCAATCTCTTTATTGCGGATAAGCTCTACCATAATTTCCTTGAATATTTCCACATCCGGCAGTAGTTTTTGCCGATTTTCGGGTTCGTTCTGAATGTTCTCACTGATATCATAAAGAGAAATCTCTCCCTTTTCCGCGGCCTGTTCCAGAATAAATCCAAGACTGTTTTCATACTTTTTCAGCTTTTCCTGGAGACGTTTTTCCTGTTCTTTTCGAAAAGCTTCTTCATCAAAATCCAGTTCTTCTTCTGTATCGGATTCTTCATTTTTCCCTGCAGGCTTCTGATACATGAAAGCCTTATTCAGATTGTATATCTTCTCCGGATCCCGGTTAAACAAAGGTCTCAGAAACACATCCAGGTTCTCCAGAGCTCCCGGATTTTCCAGCACTTTGTCATAGAAATCACTGCGAAAGGAGAATCTCTGAATGAGAGAAACCTGGGACAACTGTTCCAGTTCCCTGGTATAAAGAGCTTTCAGGTCAAAATGACTGTTCAGAATCTTCTGATGTTCATCAATAGTCCGGTTTAGATATCCTTCGATAATCTTCAGATTATTAAGATTTTCCTCTTCCTTTTCATCCAGACGACGGACATTGATATTCTCTTCTTCCAGATCCTTCACACGGCTTTTTACCAGTTCCCGATAGTTCTGAAACTTTTTCTTGGTATCGCTGATGGTATCCAGATTTTCAAGAAGAATTTCTTCATAGTCCTTTACTGAATAATTCAATGCATTCCTGCGGATCTTTCCCATAGCCTCCTGAATCTTCTGAAGCTGAATGCGCATAAGATTAAACACATTTTTGATCTCGTCCACAGCTTTGTCATAGCTTTGCTTCTCCAGATGCATCTGAAAGATCATCTCATGAATGGTCAGCTTCATGTTATTTTCGATTTCCAGAGTGGAAAGAAGAAGATTATAACCGTCATCCGTAAGATAATAGGAAGTGCGGCGCACCTCCTGGTCAACATATACGATCCTGTTTGCCACATAGCTGATATGCATGATATGATAAGCATTCTGCTGGAAATCAAACCCATCGAAATACATAGCCCTTCCTTCATTTGAAAGGATCACATTTACAATAAAATCTCCCAGTTTTCTGCAATCCTCATAAGAAATATCCTTCTTGAAATACTGGGAGTTAATGGTATCAATATAAGCTCCGATGTCATCCATAGTGCAGTTTTCTTCCCGCAAAGACTGCTCCATGATATAAAGCATTACTGCAAAAATCAGATTTATCTGCTCATCAAATTTGATAAATCCATACTGTTTCCAGGAGGTTTTCTGGATGCTGTTCTGAATCAGTACGGCATATAAGCCCACATTTTTCATTCTTTTTGGAAAGTTTTTCAGGAATTCATACTGCATGATAAGGCTCCTTTTTTTATAGACAGTACATAATTGTATTCTTTTCAGAAATCAGTAATATTCAGGATTTCCTGAGGAATGTAGGCACCATTTTCAAGGATCTTTTTCATCTCAGCCACCTGTTCACAACTGAAAAAAGAAAAGAAAATTTCCCTGATATTTCGATTCTGCTGCTCCTTGGATGCAGGAAGTTTATCCACATTTTTTCCTTTATATACCATGGCCACATATGCAGGTACAAAAGGCTTTATTTCCCATCGTCCTCTGAACATTTCTGCAAGATTTTCATAGATTCCGATTCCCTCATAATCCAGATCACCAAAATAAAACAGAGTATTTTTTTCATCTTTCATATA
>JAQYGS010000123.1 GCA_028722515.1 Clostridia bacterium
TTTCAGAAATTCTTCTGGAGTATACACTGGGATAGATGATTTCTGATAATCTTTCGTATTTCGTGTAATAATGCAGTCAACCTTGGAACGGATTGCGGTTTCAATCATGACAGCATCTTCAAAATCAGATGTTTCTGAAGAATAAGGAATTCAACCGCTCCTCTCTTGCTTCTTCGAGAGTCATGTTATCTGGTACACTGCCAAATAATGCATCCACTGTATTCAGTTTATCTTGATAAGTTTCTGGTACCTGACACCACAATGCCTAGGTTTCTTTATCACATTAATACGACAAACCTGTATTTCTCATATAAAGCACATAAAGCCCGCAAAGGATATACCTTTGTGGACTTTATGAAACTATTAGCAAACTTTCATTTTGCTTTTCTTCTTTTTATTTCCTGTTTAAAAGGAATCAAGCGTGCCAGCAGTCTGGTAGAAAAAACAGTTGTAAGGGTGTCTGACATTTCTTGGTGTCTTCCTTCGTATCAGAGAGTGTCAATGGATAAGCCAACTGTAATCCTTACGACAATCAAGGATATAATCCACATAAACCGTATCATCTTGGATTTGATAAAGAACAAGATGCCACTTTTCTACAAACATCTTATGATATTTATTTGGCGGTATATACTCTTCTTCAAAAAATGGAAAACGTTGCGGCATACACTCTAAAGAACGTATTGCTGTAACAAGTTCTTTCTTTTTTACAACTGCGGCATCTTTATTGACCTGTGACATAAAACGGATATGTGTTCCTAACATTCTTTTTGCCCTGTCAGAAATGATAACTTGGTATTTCTTGTCTGCCATGTATTATACCTCTGCGATCACATTATTAAGGTACGCATCTAGTTCTTCAAGAGTACATCCGTTTCTGCCTGCCATTCTATCTTCCTCTACGGCAAGCAATTCTTCCCTTAACTTCAGCATTTTCTCCCAACGGTTGTATGTTTCGATATCCATAACAACCAAATCTCCCTCGCCATTCTTTGTTAGGAATATTGGCTCTGCCGTCTTGCGGCACAAATCGGCAATCTCGTTGTAATTCTGGCGTATTGCTGCTGATGGACGAATATTCATATTGACACCTCCTTGAAATTGTACATCTAGTAATATTCTAACTATATTATACTCATTTCATACAATAAAGTCAACACATCCAAAAAATGTACAATTAAACTGGTTCAAAAGTAGTTACTATATTGCACAAAATACTCATATGTAAAGTATCATCTGTATTAACCATTATACTTTCGAACTTCCGTTTTTTCAATTCATAGTTTACATTTTACATCACTTCGACCTCTCTTCCATATTTTTTCTCATATTCCGCAGTAATAAACGCACCGCTTCCTCTTCCAGCAGCTACCACAATCAGTTTATCAGACCATGCACTGATCAGTCTGTTTCTTTTGGGAAATCTGTATGGGACTGGCTGTGCTCCCGGTGGATATTCGGATATGAGAAGTCCTCTTTCTGCAATCTGTTCCATTAATTTTCTGTGTTCACAAGGATAACATATGTCCAGGCCATTCCCCAGGACTGCAACTGTATATCCTCCTGCCTTGAGACATGCCGTATGAGCATAAGAATCTATTCCTTTTGCCATCCCGCTTATAATTGCTGTGTGATCGGATACATATTGTTCTGTGATTTCTTTCGCCTTCAGCTTTTCTTCCTGTGTGCATCTTCTGGCTCCAACAATTCCAACCGCTTTTTTCATATTCCGGATGCATCCTTTATAATATAAAATGATCGGTGAATCCTCCGGCTCTTTCGCACGTTCCGGATAACCTGGATCATTTTGAGTCAGAATAGAAATGTGATGTTTCTCACAGTCTTCCATGATTTTATGCACACAATCCAACGATTTATTTTCTATGATGCTATTGATCTGTCTTTGCGTGATTTCTTTTATCTGACGCAAATCAGAGGCATCAGACCGATAAACTGTTTCCGGATCACCAAATGTCTGCAGCAATCTCCTAGATGTAACGGGCCCGATATAAGGAACAGATGAAAGCCATATCCAGTATTCCATATCATTTCACCACCATCATCTTACTGTTACTCTTATCCAGATCTCTACAGGATAAGACCTTTTGTACATCAGCCAATCGTATGTTTTCCACTCCATCCAGGTCTGCACTCGTCCGGGCAAGTCTCAGCAGTTTATGTATCACACGGGCACTATACCCATATTCTTCACTTGTTCTTTTTAACAGCTTAAGTGATTCACCATCCAGAACACAGTATTTCTGGATAAGTGAGGTCGACATCTGTGCATTACAATTGATTCCTTCTTCTCCCTTATAGCGTATCTGCTGGATCGTTCGTGCTCTTTCCACACGTGCTCTTATCTCCGAGGAAGACTTTGCGGGAGTTGTCTCGTTTAAACTGAAATAATCGACCGAATGGACTTCTTTCTGAATATCGATCCGATCCATGATGGGGCCGGATATTTTTCCCCTGTATTTAATGATTTCATAATCTGTACATCTGCATCTGGAACTGGGGTAATAGCCACAAGGGCAAGGATTCATTGCGGCAACAAACATGAAATTAGAAGGGAAGGTATTGGTACCATTGACACGTGAAATGGAGACTTTTTTATCTTCTACAGGTTGGCGGAGAGCATCTAATGTACGTCTTGAAAACTCGGCAAGCTCATCCAGAAACAATACCCCATTATGAGCCAGAGAGACCTCACCAGGCATGGCATTTACTCCGCCCCCGATCAATGCATTTAATGAGGCATTATGGTGCGGGGCTCGGAACGGGCGCTGCTTCATAAGCGCATGTCCGTTAGGAAGAATTCCCGATATACTGTATATCTTGGTGATCTCCAGACATTCTTCTTCTGTCATCTGCGGAAGTATCGTTGGTATCCTTTGGGCTATCATGGTTTTCCCGCATCCGGGTTCTCCGATCATCAGCATATTATGTCCCCCTGCTGCTGCCAGTGTCACCGCATCGATGACTTCATCCTGTCCCTTAACATCTGCAAAGTCCAACAGATTTTCCTGCCAGATCGCATGTTCTTCTTCCGGAACTGTACTTTCGCATGCCTTTTTCCCTTCCAGATAGCGCAATACATCCAAAAGAGTTTCAAACCCTAATATCTGGATTCCCTGTACCAGTCCGGCTTCCACCATATTTCCCCTGGGAACAATCACACTTTTATATCCGTGTTTCTTTGCTGCAATGATCATTGGCAGGATCCCTCTGCCGGGCCTTAATCTTCCGTCTAAGGAAAGTTCCCCGATCAGTCCATACTGGAGAAGATTCTTTGCATCTATCAGCTCCGCCTGCTTCAGCACTCCAACAGCCATTGCCAGATCAAAATGGGAGCCGCACTTCTTTTTATCAGAAGGAGCCAGACTGATGATCACTTTCTTTTTCGGGAATTCATACCCACTCTCATCGATCGCTGACTGGATACGTTCTGCCGCCTCCTTTACCGCCTGATCACCCAGCCCGATGATCGATATCATAGGCTGGCCTTCCATTGTCTTAGTCTCAATATCTACGGGATATGCATCAATTCCCTGGATCGCAAAACTTTTTACCAAGGTAGCCATATTTCATCCTCCTCAATTTCTTTATGTATCTCAGACTCCGTAACCATGTATTTATGGCCGATATCCTCTACGAAATCCCTATATCTGTGAATACTTTTCCCTTTAAAATATCCCAGCGTCCTTTCCTTTACCGTAATCTGGTCATCCGATATGCCGAGCATTGTGCGGTAGCTGCTCCACTTATAATCCTCGGGATGCGCAACTATACGTGCTTTTACCGGATTCAGATGGATGTAACGGCTGGTCTGCAAAAAATATGCATCGTCTTGAACTAAACATGATTTATATCGTCCTTCAAACAGATGTCCCTGAAATGCATTCACGCTGTTATAATACTGGGCATAATTGTGGGCCAGATTCTTCATAAATTTCCATACCTCATATTCTGATGTTTCCACCAAAAGATGATAGTGATTTGTCATTAAACAGTATGCATGGAGTTTACACTGATTTCTCTTTAGTTCCTTCGATAGTATTGATAAAAACATATGGTAATCATTTTGATCTGAAAATATCTCTTTTCTCCGGATCCCTCTCTGCATGATATGATATATAGCTCCCCTGTACCATTCCCTTAATCTTCT
>JAQYGS010000124.1 GCA_028722515.1 Clostridia bacterium
GCAATTCAAGCCTGCATCCCTATGTTGGCCGCTGTTTCCACGCGTCAGAATTCAACAGCGTGCCCAAGAAGGGGGTGTCTGAGGGGGAGCGTGCGGGCTTTCGCAACTTTGAGCCCGCTCCCCCTCAAGTATCTCATGACCGATAATCCGCATTTATTTTTACATAATCATACGTCAGATCGCATCCCCAGGCTGTGGCACTGGCCTGTCCCATCTTTACATCTGCAACGGCAGTGACTTCATCCTCGGACAGGATTTTTGTAGCTTCTTCTTCGCTGTATCCGGTGGAAACACCATTTTCTATTATTTTGATTTTTCCGGCCCTGCTTTCAAAATAAAGGTCTACTTTTTCCGGATCAAACTGCACACCGGAATATCCCATTGCACACAGGATTCTTCCCCAGTTGGCATCATGGCCGTAAATAGCTGCCTTGGTAAGAGAAGAAGTCACCACTGACTTGCTTAAGGTTACAGCGTCCTCCTTGGTACGTGCACCCACCACTTTTACTTCAAAAAGTGCAGTCGCGCCTTCCCCGTCCCCTGCAATCTTTTTTGCAAGGCTGGTATTAATATAATTGAGAGCCTTTTTAAAGGTTTCAAAATCTTCCCCTTCTTCTGTGATCTCTGGATTCTCTGCCTTGCCGTTGGCCAGAAGAAGAACTGTGTCATTGGTGGAAGTGTCTCCATCTACGGAAACCATATTGTATGTATCTTTTACATCTTCGCTTAAAGCTTTCTGAAGCATTTCTTTTGAAATCCCGGCATCTGTGGTCACGAAACTAAGCATGGTACACATATTGGGATGTATCATACCAGAACCTTTACACATTCCTCCAATGGTTACTGTTTTTCCCCCGATCTCAACCTGGACAGCCACTTCCTTCTTTACCGTATCTGTGGTCATAATAGCCTTGGCAGCTTCTGTACCAGCCTTTAATGTTCCAGAGAGAACAGGTGCCATCATTTTCACTCCATTTTTGATACGGTCCATGGGAACCTGCATGCCGATCACCCCTGTAGAGGCAACCAGCACACTGTCTGCCGGGATATTCAGTTCCTCTGCTGTGGCATCTGCCGTTTCTTTACAATATCCATAGCCTTCTGTTCCTGTACAGGCATTGGCAATTCCACTGTTGCAGACCACAGCCTGGGCATACGGATGGTGATAAACAACCTCCTGATCCCATTTTACAGGAGCAGCTTTCACCACATTTGTAGTAAAAGTTCCTGCTGCCACGCATGGTACCTCACTGTAGATCATTGCCATATCTGTTCTGCCTTTATATTTAATCTCTGCTGCCGCTGCACTGGCCTTGAATCCTTTGGCAGCTGTCACTCCGCCGCTGATTATCTTCATATTTTCTGTTCATCCTTTCTCATCCGCACATTCATTCTTTCTGAAAAAACTTACGGGCACATGGGAATCTGAAGAAGTCCTTCTGACTCTTTTCGTCCAAACATCAGATTCATATTCTGGACAGCCTGTCCTGCCGCGCCCTTTACCAGATTATCCATAGCTCCCATCATGATCACTCTGTGTGTCCTGGGATCGATCTTAAAGTTCACATCCACATAGTTACTTCCTTCCACAGATTTCGTCTGAGGACAGACATCCTTATCAAGAACCCTTACAAAAGTTTCCTTCTCATAATATTGGTCATAGACAGCTTTCACTTCTTCGTAAGAAACATCTTTCTTAAGAGAAGCATAAGCAGTGATCAGGATTCCTCTGTTCATAGGAATCAGATGAGGTGTAAAATTTATGAGAACTTCCTGCCCGCAGGCATAGCTTAACTGATCCTCAATTTCAGGCGTATGCCTGTGGGATGCTACCCCATAGGCCTTTACGTTTTCATTCACTTCACAGAAAAGATTCGCCACTTTGGCCCCTCTTCCTGCGCCGGAAGCACCGGACTTCGCATCAATAATAATGGTAGACGGATCTATCAGGCCCTCCTTTATCATAGGATAGATGGAAAGAGTAGAGCATGTGGGATAGCATCCTGGATTGGCTACCAGCCTTGCCTTCTTTATATCTTCACGGTTGATCTCACAAAGGCCATAAACCGCCTCATCAAGAAACTGAGGTGCTTTATGTTCTATTCCATACCATTTTTCATATTTTTTTACATCTTTAATTCTGAAATCAGCACTTAAATCTATAACCTTAGCTTTGGAAAGAATTTCTTCATTAATCAGAGAAGCACAAAGTCCCTGGGGAGTAGCGGTAAAAATCACATCTGCCTCATCCGCCAGTTCTTCCATATTATCATCCATGCATTCTGCATCCACCAGTCTGAAAAAATTCTGGTATACATCCGCATATTTCTCATCTATGTAACTTCTGGAACCATACCACACAATTTCCACATCCTTATGTCCCAGGAGCAGCCTGACAATTTCGTTGCCCGCATATCCTGTGGCGCCGATAATTCCTGCTTTAATCATAATAATTTCCTCCGTCTTTCAAGCTTCCTATATCTTCTGAAAATTATTCTCTTCAGAGTGTCGGACTAATTATACATCTCCGTTGCATAATATGCAATAGTCATTTTTCTGTATTTTTATTTTTCCTCTGATTTTTCCTTGTAATTATGCATATTTATGCAAAACCCTGTAAAAAAATATTTTAATTTACTATTGCATATTTATAAAAAAAGGTGTATATTGTCACTTGTTAAGCAACAAAATCAGGATATGTATAGTTTCCAGTGAATATTTATTCAAAAATGAAAAGTATCATAATAATTTAATTGATTTCAGGAGGAATAAGATTATGAAAGAAAAAGTTGTTTTAGCATACTCAGGGGGACTTGATACCACAAC
>JAQYGS010000125.1 GCA_028722515.1 Clostridia bacterium
GCCGAATGTGTAGTGTATATACATTTGGCTATTCTTGCTAGGAGGGGGAGGCGGATGCCGTCATAAATAATATTTTATTCTATAAATTCTCATCTATATTTTCAATGATATTAATTTATCTTTATGAAATATATGAATAGAAAGAAGGTGCTTATAATGGGAAATATCTTTAGTATACGATTGACAGATGAAGATAAAGTTCATTTACAACAGAGAATGAATGAAACTGGTAAAAATGCCACAGAAGTATTTAAGAGCGCAATCTATTTTACCAAAATAGATGCAGACCTTGTTGATGAAATTATATCTAATATTGGATATTATGCGAGTGAAAAAGATCTGGAAGGGATAAAAGAGGAGGTTCATAGATATGTGTTATATCGAACTCAAAAATGAGAAGTATGAAACTTTGGAAGATTTAAAACGGTTACTGCATTATATTCTTAGATTAGATAAAACAGCAGAAGATAGTCAAAGAGCGAATACTATAACAAATACCTTAGCAGGTTGTCAGCCAGCGATGATTCCCAATGAATATTTGTGTGATCCGAGTTCAGTTTATCATCTGATGCTTTTTGAAGTCAGGAGAAGACATAAAGGTATTCCGCAGTTTGCAAAACACCGCATTGTTTCCTTCGCAGCAACAGATTGTATTTTGCCACAGGATGTAGTATCTCTAGCAGAAAGAATAGCAAGTATCTATGCGAAGAAAGGTTATATTACAGCCTATGGAATTCATGCGGATAGATTTAATGTACATATTCATTTTGCAGTTTGTGCAGTATCGTTTCAAACACAGAATATGTTTCATATTCAATGGAAAACTGAACGGAAAATGCTTGAGATGGTAACAAATCAATGGAAATTTGAGTTTGACGAACTGCTTCAAAATAATATCCAAATGAGACAGTCAAGAGAAGCTGCATTGTATGGTGACGATATCGTTCGATACGGAAGCGTTCCGATAACTGCGAAAGGTCAAATGATTCAGAACATAAAATCAAAGCGCAAATAAGAAGGGAGAATACAATGGATAAGTTTGATGAAAAAGTTATCGGCTACGAATCTACGAAAGAGATTCTGCGTCAGATTCTGGATATTCTAAAAAGACCGGAGGTTTATAAAAGAAAGGGCATTTCTATTCCAAGAGGGCTGCTGATGGAATCTGATCCTGGTCTTGGAAAAAGTCTGCTGGCATCTATCCTGATGGAAGAGTCCGAACGGAAGCCCTTTGTTTTTCGTAAAACCAGTCAGGAAAACAGTTTTCTGGATGAATTGAGGGCTGTATTTGCTATGGCAAAGGAGGAAGCACCTAGTATACTGCTCCTAGAAGATTTGAACCTCTATGTAGAATCGAATTCTCCCTATGCGCCGGAATGGGCTTGTCTGCAAGCCTGTATTGATGATGCAAAGGATACAGATCTTTTTGTGATTGCTACTACTAACGATACAAGGTATATGCCACCATCCTTGTTGAGACCGGGTAGATTTGATTATGTGATCTATCTGCAACCTCCGATTGGAGAGAATGCAGAGAACATTGTCAGCTACTATCTCAGGGATAAAGATTTGGCAGAGGATGTACTGATTTCAGATATCGTCAAGGCTATGCCCAAGGTAAGCTGTGCTACACTGGAAACGGTAATGAACCTTGCTGCGCTGAACAGTGTCTATCAAGGTCATGAGCACATCCAGAAGGAAGATATCACAGAAGCTCTTCTTCAGGTAGTATATAAACTCCAAAAGACGGATAAGGAAACCGACTCCACAGAGTTGCAGAAGATTGCAGTACATGAAGCTGCCCATGCAGTGGTCGGAGAAGTTCTTCACCCCGGAAGCATTGGAATTGTCACGGTTCGCGGAAGCCAAGGTGTAATTGGTGGTATGGTAAATGGCTGTGCTACTTATGCACAAAATGAGGAGGAATTTCTGGATGAAGTGACCAAAACATTGGCAGGCAGAGCGGGTGTGTCTCTGATCTATGGTGTTATGGATATTCAGGCAACAGCCGATATAGCGCACGCAGATAAGCTCATGGATATTTGGCTGTGTCACTTTGCAGGTGGTGGCTTCGCGGGAATCGAATCAGGGGACAACAGAATGTCCGAGCAGAGACTTTCTTATAATGAAGCTATCAAATCAGCAAAACTGGAAGAGCTTTACCGAAGAGCATATAAGATTCTTCATAATAATAAGTATTTTCTGCTTGCTGTGCAGCATGGTCTTCTGGAACATGAAACGCTTCTGAACAGTGATCTTGCAAAAATTCGG
>JAQYGS010000126.1 GCA_028722515.1 Clostridia bacterium
TGCTTACGGTGCTTTATGAGAATTACACCCCTTCCCAGGTGCAGTCCATGTTGCAGACCATTTTTGATTACCAGTATACGCTGACCATGACGGAAGTGGTAGAGACCAGAACGAGAACGGAGACAAGGTGGCATTATGTGACATATTACCGGGATGAAGAAAGAACCGGGTACCGGATGGTAAACGGAAGACTGGAGTCTTATACCTATACGGTTTCGGTTCCTTATCAGGTTTATGAATCCTATCAGGTCGAGGTGGAATATGACTATTACATTCTCAATACCACGCTGACCAATCATGGTATTTCCGCGGCAGTAAATGCCTTGCACCTTACGGAAGACCAGATGCAGCGGTATATGCTCCTTCTTGAAACAAGAGGAAATAAGCCGGACATCTTCGGGGATAACGTGTATGCCAATCCGGGAGTATCTGAGGAGTATGAGCATTATGCGGTACCGGGAGAATATCTGACAGACCAGCAGTTTGCCAGAATGCTTAATGAAGCGGAAAAGTATCTCGGGTATCCGTATGTATGGGGAGGATCTTCCCCAAGCACAAGCTTTGACTGTTCCGGATTTGTAAGCTACGTCATAAATAACTGTGGAAACGGATGGAATTATGGAAGACTTACGGCCAACGGATGGAAAAATGCGACAGCCAGGGTGGCAGCTTCCGATGTGAAACCGGGTGACCTGATATTCTTTCAGGGAACCTACAACACATCCGGTGCATCCCATGTGGGAATCGTGGTAGATCCGGTAAATAAGATTATGGTTCATTGTGGAAACCCTATTCAGTATGCATCCTATGACACGGCATACTGGAGGGCACACGCGTACTGCTATGGCAGGATTCAGTAACAATAATTTCAGCGCTCCTTCCGGGGGCGCTTTTTGAATGGAGGAAAGGAAATGTACGCAAGATTAGACAAGCTCCGCGAAGATCTGCAAAAGGCAATCGCAAAGAGAGATGAAGCGGAGAAAAAGGTGAAGCAGCTGCAGGCGAAGCTCAAGGAAGAGGATAACCAGCAGATTGTGAGTGATGTTGCATCCTACAATTTATCTCCTGAACAGCTGGCGCAGTTCTTACAGCTAGCAGGCAGCGGAAAATTGCAGGAATTGTTAAACGGTCAGGTAAAAATGCCTGAACCTGTAACCATGAATCATGCCGGGGATAAGCCGGCGGAGGGTGAGGAAAATCTGTTTGATGAGAATGAGGAGGATGATCAGGATGAAGATAACTAAGATGATGAAGAAATTCGTATCAGGAGTGCTTGTTGGCATGACTGCATTAGTGGGATTTGCACCACTTCCTGTATTTGCACAGGGTAAGGAAGCGGAGTGTATCTGTGAGGAAAAATGCACGGAGGACTGCATCAATGAGGACTGTGAAGTCTGTATCTATGATTACCATTACTGTGAAGGGAAGGAAGCAGAAAAGGAACCGGAAGAGGAAAGCTATGGACCGCTTACCCCTGATGGAAATATGAACCTGGTAGATGACTATGGTTCTTTTGAAGCCGGCGGCAAGCAGTTCATTACGGTGACTACGAAATCCGGCAACTTCTTTTACATCATCATTGATCGTGATGATAAGGGAACCGAGACTGTTCATTTCTTAAATCTGGTGGATGAATCAGATCTTCTGGCGTTAATGGAAGATGAGGAAGTGGAAGCATATATGGCATCCCAGGGTATGACCGAGACTGAGGAACAGCCATCAGAACCGGAAACAACCGTAGAGGAAGTAAAGGAAGAGCCGAAGGAAGAGGAAACGGAACCGGAAACTCAAAAGAAAAGCCCAAATGTGACAGGAATCATGGGAGTAATCCTTATTCTGGCATTAGGCGGTATTGGAGGATTTATGTACTTTAAGTCCGGAAAGGCAAAGAAAAAGCAGGATGCACCGGATCCGGATATGGATTATCTGGACGATGACGACGAGGATTATCTGGATGCACTGGATGAGGAGCCGGAAGAAGAAATCCATTCAGAGGAGGAAGACGATGGCGAGGAAGAGTAGATATCTTGGATATGCAAAAGGAGTCCTGAAGATTGGGAATAAGAAAAGAAGGACTTCCACAAAGGAATCCGTGCTGACAAGACTGAAAAAATTAAGGGATAAGGACTTTTCCATGACCATCCCTGTTGCAGAAGGAAACCCGGATGAACATTAGCGGGATCCGTCCAAGGCAGGGCTTTTATGATTCTGTCATAGCACAGGAACCGGAAAAAGAGAAGGTGTATAAACTGAATCAGGTGGCTATCCGTTTGGTGGATATGCCACCTCTTTTAAGTGATACTCCGATGGATGGACCGGAAGCAGCTGTTAAGGTCATGGCAGATATGCTGAAGGACTATGACAGAGAGGTTGTGGCAATTGTAAATCTACAGTCAGACGGGCGGCCAATCAACATGAATGTGGTAAGCATGGGAGCGCTGGACCAGTCAATCGCACATCCGAGGGAAATCTTTAAGAGCACAATCTTGTCAAATGCAGCTTCCATAATGCTGGTTCATAACCATCCGTCAGGGAGACTGGTGCCGAGTTCTGAGGACATTGTTCTTACGGACAGGGTAAAGCAGTTAAGTGACCTGATCGGGGTCAGGTTTTTAGATCATGTCATTGTCGGACCGGGAAAGGATTACTATTCCTTTCACCAGAAGGAGCAGATGCCGCTGTCCTCATTAAAACTGACGAAGGATTTGAATGATATTGAATTGGAGGGATTTAGAGTGGCGGAAAATACAGTACAAAAAGAAGCAAAGATGACTGCAACGCTTACCGTTGCAGAATGCGGTGAATTTCATTCGATGGGGGAAGAGCATACCGGCATCAAGACTGTTAAGGAAGCGATGGAGATATTTAAAAGCATTCCTTCGGAGCGCATGAATGGCATACCGGCGATAGGAGTGCGAGTGGCAAATGAAGAGACACCGGAGCTGTTTAGCGAGATTGATATTTTTAACGGCAAAAGATTTGACATGGAGGCTTTATCCTATGTGCCTGAGATCAGAAACAACTGGGATGCACAGAAACTGATTGCGGAGCTGATCCATGCATATCCGGAAGCGGAAATTGTGGGAGAGATCCCAGAGGGAGTACAGAAGAAAATTCAGTTCATTGAGTCCAGGGAGAAACAGGCCGACCAGTTAAAGGCTGTAACTGACCAGCTGGAGAAAGGCGTTGTGGAGGTATTCCAAAGCGATAAATACAAACAGTTTCTGGACACAATGGCGAAATTTCCCCGATATTCCGTAAACAATTCCATTTTGATCATGATGCAGAGACCGGATGCAAGTCTCTGTCAGAGTTTTACCGGATGGAAAGAGATGGGAAGGTATGTAAAAAAGGGAGAGAAGGGTATCAGTATCCTTGCCCCTGCACCATACAAGATTGAGAGGGAACAGACCAGACTGGATGATAAGGGAAAGCCGGTGCTTGATGCAGACGGGGAGCCGGTAATGGAAAAGGTGGAAGTAACCATCCGTGCCTTTAAGGTGGTGAAGACGTTTGACGTATCACAGACAGACGGGAAAGAACTTCCATCCATAGGTCCGAGTGAACTGGTTGGAAGCATCGAAGGATATCCGAAGCTTTTGCAGGCTTTACAGGAAATCAGTCCGGTACCGGTTACTTTTGAGCAGATCGACGGGGAAGCGAAGGGTTTTTATCATCAGGAAGATAAGAGAATTGCCATTCAGGATGGAATGAGTGAGGTTCAGACAATCAAGACTCTGCTTCACGAAATGGCGCACCAGAAGCTTCATGATAAGGATGTAGTGGCAGCTACAGATCATGTATCAAGGAATGGAAAAGAGGTAGAGGCCGAGAGTGTGGCATATGTTGTGTGCCAGCATTACGGTATCAACACTTCTGACTATTCCTTTTCTTATGTGGCTGGCTGGTCCGAGGGAAAGGAGACCCCTGAGTTAAAGAGTTCACTCGACAAAATCCGACAGACCGCAGCGGATTTCATTTACCAGATTGACCAGAAGCTTCAAGTGTTACAGGCAGACAGGGAGCAGGGTTTTATTCCGGTGGTTCCGGATTCTCAGGAAGAAGTGCCAAACCCGGATCTTAAGGTTGCGGTGGATAAGGCGCTGGAAAATCTGGACAAGAAGCGCACGCAGGCGAAAAAGAAAACTTCTGTCAAGTCCAAGATCAAGGAAAAAGCGGAAAAGGCAGAAACGGCACCGAAGAAAACCAGGGCAACAAAAACGAAGGAGGAAAGGGCTTGAAACTAGTGATTGCAGAGAAACCTTCCGTGGCACAGTCCATTGCGAAGGTAATCGGAGCAGAGAAAAGAGAGGATGGATATCTGGAGGGAAACGGGTATCTGGTCAGCTGGTGTGTGGGACATCTGGTGGAGCTTGCATCCCCGGAGTCCTACGATGAAAGGTATGAGAAGTGGAGATATGAGGATCTTCCGATTCTGCCAAAGGACTGGAATTACCAGATTGCAGATGCTACCAGAAAGCAGTTTGGGATTCTGAAAAAGTTAATGGAGCGTGATGATGTCAAAGGGCTGGTGGAAGCTACCGATGCCGGTCGTGAAGGAGAATTAATCTTCCGTCTGGTATATCATCAGGCAAAATGCAAAAAGCCATTCGAGCGCCTATGGATTTCTTCTATGGAAGACCAGGCAATCTCGGATGGCTTTTCTAATTTGAAAGATGGGAAGGAATACGATGATCTCTACACTGCGGCACTTTGCAGAGAGCGGGCAGACTGGATTGTAGGGATGAATGCCACAAGACTGTTTTCTACTCTGTACGGCCAGACCTTGAATGTGGGTCGGGTGATGACACCAACCCTTGCCATGATTGTGGAGAGGGAAGCAGAGATTGAGGGATTTAAGCCGGAACCGATTTACAGACTGTCAGTTAAGAGTGCCGGCATTGTGACAACATCCGACCGGTTTGAAAACAGGCAGGATGCGGAGAATGTGCTGAATCGTCTCAAAGAAGAAAAGACGGCATTGGTAACGAAGCTGGAGACCACAGACAAACAGGAAAAGGCCCCACAGCTTTACAGTTTGACTGCTTTGCAGAGAGATGCCAACCGATTCCTGGGATTTACGGCTCAGCAGACGCTGGACTACACCCAGAGCCTTTATGAAAAAAAGCTGGTGACATATCCCAGAACAGACAGCCGGTTTTTGACGGAAGACATGGAAGGAATGCTACCTAATCTGGTGGATAAGCTCGTATGGAAGTTCGGATATACCAGACATGTTCCGATCCATGCAAAACAGGTAATCGACAATAAGAAGGTCAGCGACCATCATGCAATTATTCCCACCGTGAATGTGGCGGATGCCGAATTTGGACAGCTGCCATCCGGGGAACAGAAGATCTTAAGTTTGATTACGGCAAGATTCATTTCTGCCCTGGGAGATGCGGCAGTCCGGAGTGAGACGGAGCTGGAATTTACCTGTGCGGATACGGTGTTTAAGGCAAAAGCAAAAATTCTGAAGGAAAAAGGATGGAGAGATATCCAGGACTGGATCATGGGCAGTAATGCAGAGCGTGCAGATTCCGAAAATGACGAAGAGGAACAAAGTGGGAATGCTGACTTACTGGCATATATCGCTGCCCTGACAAAAGGAAAATCTTATCCATT
>JAQYGS010000127.1 GCA_028722515.1 Clostridia bacterium
ACAGGAATGAGAGTTGGAGAATTATCGGGTCTTAAATGGGAAGATATAAATTTTTTAGATGATACGATTACTGTTTGCAGATCAGAAAAATACAGTAGACTTAAAAAGGAATATTATATTTCAACGACTAAAAATGATAAAGTCAGAATATTGCCATTAACAAAAGAAATGAAAGATGTTCTTCGCAGAGTTAAAAAGAAAGAAATGGAAGGAGGATATTTGTGCGAGTTTGTATTTTCAAATGAAAAGGGAAGAGTACATGCACGTACAATTTCGGATTGTGCTCGAAATAATACAATGACAGAAGAATTTGTTAACACAAAGAGTATTCACGCTATCAGAAGAACATTGAACTCTAATTTAAGATGTGAAGGTGTTCCCACACCTATTGCAGCATCTATTCTTGGACATGTTGAAAAAGTCAATGAAAATAATTATACATATGATGTTTCGTCAATGGACACAAAAAGAGGCTACATTGAAAAAGCAGGTAAAATAAGTTGAGTAATCACGAGTAATCAGAACATTTGTTTTGATAAAACTCTGAAAAGCTGTAAAATCAAGCATTTCAGGGCATAAAAAAACTGCCGGCAGTGGGACTTGAACCCACACGACGTTGCCATCAACAGATTTTGAGTCTGCCTCGTCTGCCAATTCCGACATGCCGGCGGAACAAATATTATATTAACATAAGCACTTGGGTATTGCAAGAGTTTTTTTATGTCATAGGAAAGTACTCCATATTGTTCTACAACAATTATTTTTGGGTTAACTACATAGGAGAGAATATGAATATAACAGAAGAAAATGAAGAAAATTCCAGGCAGCAGAAGAGCAGAGGTAAGACCATATTTGCATTTCTGTATTTCTGTATTGTGCCGGCTGCTGCCTTTTATCTGATGGAGGCATATGAACATAATGCATTTGTGGAAGTCAGGTATAAAGCTGCTTTTTTTAATATCATACTGTTTGAGTTTATTGCATGGGTATTTTATCTTCTTATCGGGAAGATGCATACTGCCATTAAAATCGTACTGATCCTTGCTATGACTTTTGGACTTATTAATCATTATGTAATGACATTTCGTTCTACTCCCTTTGTACCATGGGATCTGTTTTCCATAGGCACTGCTGTATCCGTTGCAGGAAACTATGATTTTACTCCTACTTTACGTGTAGTAATTGTTACTTTGAGTTTTGTGGCTCTGATCATTTTATCTGGAAAAATTCTGAAAAAGAGAGACAGGCGTCTGGCCAGAATCCGGCTGGTGGCTGCTGCTGTTGTGATCGGGGGACTTTGCTTTTTTGTGAATTTACTGCAACAGGAAGAGTTTCAGAAGAAAAACCGGTTATATCCTTTTTTGTTTACGCCCACATATATGACTAAGGTCAATGGTATGGCAGTAACCTTTGCCATGGATCTTGCCTATGTGGTGGTGGATAAGCCTAAAGGCTACAGTTCAAAGGAAGCAGAAGAAATTCTGATCGGTTATGAGAGCGAGGAGGACAAGGCAGACATTAAGGAGCTTCCCAATATTATTGTGATCATGGATGAATCTTTCTCAGATCTTGAAGTATTGGGAGATCTGGATACAAATGAAGATTATATGCCATTTATGCACCGTATGCAAAAAGGTGCAGACAATACGATCACAGGTTATGCACAGGTGTCCGTATGCGGTGGAAATACGGCTAATTCGGAATTCGAATTCCTTACAGGAAATACTATGGCATTTTTGCCTTCAGGAAGTATTCCATACCAACAGTACATAAAGAAAGAAATACCCGCTCTTCCTGATTATCTGAAAAAGCTTGGATATACTACATATGCACAGCATCCCTATCTGGAGAAAGGATGGAACAGGAATAAGGTTTATCCTCTTCTTGGTTTTGATCATATAGACTTTCTGCCGGATTATACAGAAAAATCCTGTGTGAGAAAATATGTGAGCGATCTTTCAGATATGCAGCATATTATAAATACATTTGAAAAAAAGGAAACAGGAAAGCCCATGTTTCTTTTTAATATTACTATGCAGAATCATGGAGGTTATGATGATGATTATACGGATCTGAAGATGGATATCCACAGCGGATACAACAGCAGACAGCTGGACCGATATCTTTCTCTGATACATCTTTCAGATCAGGCACTTGAATATCTGATCGATTATTTCTCTAAAGTGGATGAGAAGACTGTCATCGTTTTCTTTGGAGATCATCAGCCTTCGGATGCTGTAACATCACCTGTTGAAAAGAATAATCCTAAAGACGGGCAGCAGGAGGACGACCAGACAAAACGTTATCAGGTTCCTTATCTTGTATGGGCAAATTATGAGATCAATGGCGGGGTAGAAAAAGATACCAGCCTCAATTATCTTGCGGCACAGGTTCTTAAAGCAGCAGGAGTGCCCACTGACAGGTATCAGAATTATCTTCTAAAGTTAAGTGAAAAATACCCGGTAATCTCTGCAGCAGGCACAACAACGGATAAAGGTGCAGATGATGACACACTTATGACATATAAGAAACTGCAGTATTATCATCTTTTTGAGGAGAAAAAATAAAATGAAAAAGAAAATCAGAAGATGGATAGGATTTATAATATGTTTCGTACTTCTTTTTTCCCTGCCGGAAAGTTCCAGGATTAATGTTTATGCTGCCGGAACAGAAACGACGGCAAAGAAAGCTCCTGCTACACCCCTGGAAAAGAACGGAAGATTAAAAGTAAAAGGTGCCAATCTTGTAAACTCGAAGGGAAAGACTGTAATTTTAAAGGGGGTCAGCACGCACGGGATCAACTGGTTTCCTCAGTATGTAAATAAATCAGCATTTCAGACTCTCAGAGACCAGTGGGGTGTAAGCTGTATCCGGCTTGCCATGTATACGGAAGAATACAATGGATATTGTTCCGGAGGAAACCAGAATGAGCTGAAGAAATTAATAAACAATGGTGTTAAATATGCTACTGAGCTGGGAATGTATGTAATTATAGACTGGCATATATTAAGTGATGGAAACCCAAAGAAAAATCAGAAAAAGGCTATCTCATTTTTTAAAGAGATGGCGAAGAAATACAGAAACCATAAAAACGTATTCTATGAAATATGTAATGAGCCTAATGGAAATGTAAGCTGGAGTGAAATCAGAAGCTATGCTTTGTCTGTGATAAAAACAATAAGAAAATATGATAAAAATAATATAATTCTCATAGGTACTCCCACATGGTCCCAGGATGTGGATGTGGCTGCACAAAATCCCATCAAAGGGTATACGAATCTTATGTACACGTTTCATTTTTATGCTGCAACACACAAAGACAGCCTGAGAAATAAATTACAGGCTGCAGTTAAAAAAGGCCTCCCTGTTTATGTAAGTGAATTTGGTATTTCTGAATGTTCAGGAAACGGGAATATTGACGAGAAAGAGGGCAATAAATGGATCAGTTTCCTGAAAAAAAATAAGATCAGTTATACCTGCTGGAGCCTGAGCAACAAAGATGAAAGCTGCTCTCTTCTGAGAAGCTCCTGCAAAAGAACCGGCAAGTTTAAGAGTTCAGATCTTTCTAAGGCTGGTAAATGGTATAAGGCTATAAAATAGATCAATCTATCAGAGAATTCTTAAAAGTTTGTGAAATTTGACACCTTCCGGTTGAAATGGTTTTCAATTAGTGTTATGGTACATCTTAACAAATCAGAATGGAGGAAATACAAATGAATGTTGATAATAAAAAACCGGGCAGAAAACCGTTATATGTATATTATATGGTTGCTGCGGTTATTATCATTCTCCTGAATGTTCTGTTGATCCCTTCTATTGAGGAAAGAAAAGTAGAGAAAACGGACTACAGTACTTTCCTTGCAGGAGTGGAGAAAGGATATGTTACAACAGTAGAAGTTCAGGATGATTATATCTATTACGAAGCCACAAGCAATGGGCAGGTTATCTGCTGCAAGACAGTTAAGATGGATGATCCTAATCTGGTAGAACGTCTGGAGAAGGCTAATGTGAAATTCGGTGCTGTCGCTCCGGAACAGCCGTCCATATTTATGAGCATACTTCTGGGTTATGGAATTCCTATTCTGATCTTTGTCCTTCTGGGACGCTGGCTCAGTAAGAAAATGATGAGCTCTATGGGTGGTGGCCCGGGTGGGGCTATGTCTTTCGGTAAGAGCAATGCAAAAGTATATGTTAAATCATCTACAGGAATTAAATTTTCAGATGTGGCAGGAGAAGATGAAGCCAAGGATCTTCTGAAAGAGATCGTGGATTATCTTCATAATCCGCAGAAATACAGAGAAATCGGTGCATCTATGCCTAAAGGGGCTCTTCTTGTAGGCCCTCCCGGAACAGGTAAGACATTACTTGCCAAAGCAGTGGCCGGTGAGGCAGAGGTTCCCTTCTTCTCCATTTCCGGATCTGAATTTGTGGAGATGTTTGTAGGTATGGGCGCTGCCAAGGTTCGTGACCTTTTTAAACAGGCCAATGAAAAAGCACCATGTATTGTATTTATTGATGAGATTGATACTATCGGTAAGAAGCGTGATGGAGGCATTGCAGGCGGAAATGATGAACGTGAGCAGACTCTGAACCAGCTTCTCACAGAGATGGATGGTTTCGATGGTTCCAAAGGTGTAGTGATCCTGGCTGCAACCAACAGACCTGATTCTCTTGATCCTGCACTTCTTCGTCCGGGACGCTTTGACCGCCGTATTCCCGTGGAACTTCCGGATCTTCTTGGAAGGGAAGAGATTCTCAGAGTTCATGCCAAGAAGATTAAGATTGCAGATTCAGTACGTTTTGATGAGATAGCCAAGGCTGCAGCAGGTGCATCAGGCGCTGAGCTTGCCAATATCGTCAATGAAGCCGCTCTTCGTGCAGTCCGTGATGGACGGAAATTTGCCACACAGGCAGATTTTGAGGAGAGTATTGAAGTCGTAATCGCCGGATATCAGAAAAAGAACAGGGTTCTTTCCAACAAAGAGAAACTGATCGTTGCCTATCATGAGATTGGCCATGCACTTGTGGCTGCCAAACAGACAGAATCCGCACCTGTCCATAAGATTACAATTATCCCCCGTACCTCCGGTGCTCTGGGGTATACCATGCAGGTAGATGAAGGGGAACATTATCTTATGACAAAAGAGGAGCTGGAGAATAAGATCGCCACATTTACAGGCGGACGTGCAGCTGAGGAATTGATTTTCCATTCTATTACAACAGGTGCAGCCAATGACATTGAACAGGCGACTAAGCTTGCAAGGGCTATGATCTCCAGATATGGTATGAGTGATGATTTCGATATGGTTGCCATGGAGAATGTGACCAACCAGTATCTGGGCGGGGATACAAGCCTTGCATGTTCCTTTGAAACACAGACACTTCTTGATAAAAAAGTAGTGGATCTTGTTAAGAGACAGCACCAGAAAGCTCTTAATATTCTTCAGGAGAACATAGGAAAACTTCATGAACTTGCAAAATATTTATACGAGCAGGAGACCATTACAGGGGAAGAATTTATGAATATTCTTCAGGCTCCTCCGGCACAGATCGGTACTGCACAATCAAATAACTCTTCAGAGGAAACCACAGCAGCACAGGAAGTATAAACTATTTACTTACGATAAGCAGCAGGGATACTTAAAAGTTCCTGCTGCTTTTCATTTTTTCGCTTCTTGTCAAGTTCCTGATGTTCGGTTATAATAAAAAAAGCAATAAGGAAGAGGGGATCGTATGAATTGCCGAACTGCAGAAGGAATGGTAAACCGATATATCAATCATTCTCTTTCCGTTGAAGAGATGGAAGAATTTCTGGATCATATTGAACAATGTTCTTCCTGCTATGATGAACTGGAAACTTACTTTATTGTACATGAGGCTATGCAGCAGCTGGATGAGAGCAACGAAGGAACTGTGCTGGATTTCAAGCACCTTTTGGAACAGGATATCAGGAAATCCAGGCGCTATATAAGAAAAAAGAAACTGAGCCGGTTATTTGCCGGTATTTTTATATGTGTGCTGATTGTAGCACTTGCAGCATTTCTTGTATATTTGATGATGCAGATGGTTCATATTATATAAAATTTCGGAGGAACTTATGAGCGGAAAAATTTTACTGATAGATGGTCACAGTATTTTAAACAGAGCGTTTTACGGCCTGCCTGATCTTACAAATTCAGAAGGGAGACATACAGGAGCGGTATATGGTTTTTTAAACATTCTTTTTCGTATTCTGGAAGAGGAAAAACCGGATTATCTTACAGTAGCCTTCGATCTTCACGCCCCTACTTTTCGTCATAAGATTTTTGATGCTTACAAGGGAACACGTAAGCCTATGCCTTCAGAATTAAGAGAACAGGTTCCCCTGACTCAGGAAATGCTCACTGCTATGGGTATATATATAGTGACAAAAGAAGGATATGAGGCAGATGATATTCTTGGTACTCTTGCAAGAAGAAGTGAAGCAAAGGGAATGGATGTTACTGTTCTGTCCGGTGACAGGGATCTTCTGCAGCTTGCCACTGATAAAATTATGATACGACTTCCCAAAACCGTAAAAGGCAGGACGACTATTGAAGATTATCATGCGGCTCAGGTTCTGGAGAAGTATCAGATTACCCCATTGCAGATCATTGATCTTAAGGCC
>JAQYGS010000128.1 GCA_028722515.1 Clostridia bacterium
TTACAGGCTTGGGGATAAGGTGCGCGTCCGGGTGGAAGATGCGGATCTCATGCTTAAAACAGTGGACTTTGTACTTGCAGACTGAGTATTTATCCAGGAGTAAAAAGGGAGGATGGATATGGCAAAGACGAAAGGAATCAAACTGATCGCCAATAATAAAAAGGCTTTTCACGATTATTTTATAGAGGATACCTATGAAGCAGGAATTGCACTGGCAGGCACGGAAGTAAAATCTCTTCGTATGGGAAAGTGCAGCATAAAAGAATCCTTTATCCGGGTTGAAAATGGAGAAGTTTTTATCTATGGTATGAACATCAGTCCATATGAAAAAGGAAATATTTTTAATAAAGATCCTTTAAGAATCCGGAAATTACTCATGCACAGCTATGAAATCAGGAAGATTGAAAGCAAATTAAAGGAAAAAGGACTTACTCTTGTACCCATAAAAGTATATTTTAAAGACAGTCTGGTAAAGGTGGAAGTAGGACTGGCAAGAGGAAAGAAACTTTATGATAAACGGCAGGATATTGCTAAAAAAGATCAGAAAAGAGAGGCAGAGCGGGATTTCAAGGTAAAAAATCTTTATTAAATTAATCTGAACATTCTGTGAAATGAAAACCACCCAGGTTGACAAGCTTTCAATACTCTGTAATAATAGAATAGAGCTTTTTTTGATGAAAATATTCCACGTACAGGAGGATTATATAAATGAAAAAAAGATATATTATACTTACAGCTTTGTGTGCTTTTATCATAGCAGCTGCAGGATGCGGCAAGAAGAAAGAAGCGGAAACAGCTCCCGTTCAGGTGACAGCCACACCGGCACCTGAGGTAACTAAGAAGGCAGATCTGGTGGATATGCAGCAGTCTGCGGATGATGCAGGAATTAAAGATGTTATGGGTGAGAAGACAGCAGATTCTTCCAGAGTGATTTTTGTTAACAGAACCGGAGCCGATATTGCTTCCATATATATTCGTCCCCACGTAAGTGATGATGAGGAAGAGGAGGATGACAACTGGGGCAGTGACCTGATCAATGGAATGTTTACTATGACGGATAAAGGCAAGGCTCTCTACTATTTACAGAAGAGTAACGGAAATAATAATGGAAGTATGGCTTCTTCCTATGATATCCGGATCACTTATACAGATGAAGACAGAAATGAATGCTTTTTCAGGAATATCCCTCTGCAGTCCATATCACAGATCAGTCTGTGTATGGATGGAACAGGAGAAGATTCCATTCCTTATGCGGTCTATACTGCCGGAAATAATTCAAAGCAATATTCTACCTTAAATGATGTAAAGAAGCGTCTGGGATTAACTGATGATTCTTCTGATTCTGACAGTATGGAAGATGATGACAGCAACAGCCAGACTACTCCTGATTCTGGCAGCAGTTTAAATGACAGTAATCAGGAAAATAACAGCAACGGAGACGATAATCCGGATAGACCGTCTTCAGACAATTCCGGACAGGACAACGATGATGCTATGATCTCCACAGCAGAATCCTATATCGGACAGCCTCTGGATGCGCTGGAAGGTGCATGTGGTTCTCCACAGGGCAGCGAATATGAAGATGACCCTGAGACAGGTCAGACAGGCTTCCATTATTACAGCAATTTTACAGTTTCTACTTCAATTGATGAAAATGGTAATGAAATTGTGGCAGGAGTATGGTAAACTAAGGATATGAAAAATATACCTGAGGAGAAAGAAACAGTATGAAGCGAGTGTTATTAAAATTAAGTGGAGAAGCTCTTGCCGGTCCGGCGAAAACAGGCTTTGATGAAAAGACTGTAATGGAAGTGGCAAGACAGATCAAAGCGGTTTCTGAGGAGGGTCTGGAGATAGGAATTGTCATTGGAGGCGGCAATTTCTGGAGAGGCCGTACCAGTGAGACCATCAACAGGAACAAGGCAGATCAGATTGGAATGCTGGCTACGGTAATGAACTGTATTTATGTATCTGATATCTGCAGATATGTTGGTTTAAAGACAGAAATATTTACTCCTTTTGTCTGTGGCGCGTTTACACATCTTTATTCCAGAGATGCAGCAGAAGAGTGCTTTGCACAGGGTAAGATCGTATTCTTTGCAGGTGGTACAGGACATCCTTATTTTTCCACAGATACAGCAACCGTACTTCGGGCAGTGGAAATTGAGGCAGATGCCATTCTGCTGGCCAAAGCAGTGGATGGAATCTATGACAGTGATCCCAAGGTCAATCCCAACGCTGTGAAATATGATGAGATTTCCATTGAAGAGGTAGTAGATAAGAAGCTGGCAGCTATGGATCTTACCGCATCAATTATGTGTCTGGAGCAGAGAATGCCTATGCTGGTATTTGCTCTGGATGAGAAAGACAGTATTATTAATGCCGTTCATGGCAAATTTACAGGTACAAAGGTAACTGTTTAAGCAGAATAATCGGGAGAGGAAGATAATTTATGGATGAAAGAATTCAGAAATATGAAGAGAAAATGAAAAAAACACTGGCAACTCTTGAATCAGAGCTTGCTACAATCCGTGCAGGACGTGCCAATCCGCATATTCTTGACAGACTTACAGTAGATTATTATGGAACACCTACCCCAATTCAGCAGGTGGCTAACATTACTGTGCCTGAGGCACGTATGATCCAGATCCAGCCATGGGAATCCAGCCTGATCAAAGGAATTGAGAAAGCCATTCTTACATCAGATCTTGGACTTAATCCCAACAATGACGGAAAGGTGATCCGTCTTGTTTTTCCGGAACTTACAGAGGAACGTCGTAAAGAGCTGGTGAAAGACGTGAAGAAAAAAGGCGAAGCTGCCAAAGTTGCAGTGCGCAATATTCGCAGGGATGCCAATGATGCCTTTAAGAAGCTTGGAAAGCAGGATGTTTCAGAAGATGAAGTGAAAGAGCTGGAGGATAAGATCCAGAAAAGCACAGATAAATACATCAAGAAAATTGATGTGGCAGTAGAGGCAAAGGGCAAGGAAATTATGACCGTATAGGGAAACATAAAAAGAGCTCCATTGTGCGGGCTCTTTTTTGAGCTTATATTCTTTGCAGAAACGAGGAGAAAAGATGAACGTACCGAATCATATCGCAATCATACTGGATGGCAACGGACGGTGGGCAAAGGCCAAAGGAATGCCCAGAAGTTATGGACATGTGAAGGGCTGCGCCAATCTTGAAAGAATTTGTGATGATATGAAAGAACTGGGTGTAAAATACCTGACGGTTTTTGCTTTTTCCACTGAGAACTGGAAACGTTCCAAAGAAGAAGTAGATGGGCTGATGAAACTTTTCAGGGGATATCTGGAAAAGTGTCTGAAGATCGCCGATAAAAATCATATGAGGGTGAAGGTCCTTGGAGATGCTTCTGCTTTTGACCAGGATATTCAGGACAGAATAAAGATTTTGGAGGAGTATTCCGGCAAGTATAATGAACTTCATATGCAGATCGCACTTAATTATGGAAGCAGAGACGAAATCGTACGAGGAGTAAGAAAACTGGCTGAGGATGTTGAAAAGGGCACATTGAAACCTGAAGAGATCAGCGAGCATACATTTGAAAATTATCTTGATACTGCCGGTATCCCGGATCCGGATCTCCTTATACGAACAAGCGGTGAGCTTCGTTTATCAAATTTCCTGCTCTGGCAGCTGGCATATACGGAATTTTATTTTACAGATGTGGCATGGCCGGATTTTGACCGTGATGAACTTATAAAAGCCATTGAGCAATATAATAAAAGAGACAGAAGATACGGGGGAGTAAAGGAGGAATAAAATATGTTTGGGACCAGGCTTTTAAGTGGGATTCTGCTTGTAGCCATTGCACTGGCAACCATCATAAGCGGCGGTTATGTCTTGTTTTTTACATTGATTGCCGTATCTCTTATCGGGATGCATGAATTATATAAGGCAATGAAGGTAAAAGATGAGAAATTTAACATTCTGGAGATTGTGGGATATGTAGGGGCCATATTATATTATGTGGCTGTTTTGCTGGACTTTGAAAGATATGGTACGCTGGCTGTGATATTAGGGCTTGTACTAATTATGTTCGTATATGTCTTTTTATATCCCAGATTTGAAGCCAACCAGGTTATGGCTGCTTTTTTCGGAATCGTCTATGTTGCAGTTATGCTTTCGTTTATTTACCTGACAAGGCAGCTTCCCGGCGGTGTCTACCATGTGTGGCTGATCTTCCTGTGTTCATGGGGATGTGATACCTGTGCATACTGTGTGGGAATGCTGATCGGCAAGCACAAGATGGCTCCGGTCTTAAGCCCGAAGAAGTCCGTGGAGGGAGCTGTAGGAGGTGTGGCAGGAGCTGCACTTCTGGGGGTGATCTATGCAGCGGCAACCAAAGGTCCAATGGTGGAATATGCAGTGATCTGTGCGGCTGGAGCCCTCATTTCCATGGTAGGGGATCTGGCTGCTTCAGCTATTAAGAGAAATCAGGGTATTAAAGACTATGGAAAGCTGATCCCGGGACATGGAGGAATTCTGGACCGTTTTGACAGCGTAATCTTTACTGCACCTGTAATCTACTTCTTATCTGTTTTAATGATTGAAATGTAAAAAAATGCTGAAATCTGTTCCCAAAAGGCAGAAGAAAGGATAAATAAATGAGGAATATTGCAATTCTGGGTTCTACAGGTTCTATTGGAACTCAGACGCTGGATGTGGTTCGTGCCAATAAGGATCTTAAAGTTACAGGACTTGGTGCAGGCC
>JAQYGS010000129.1 GCA_028722515.1 Clostridia bacterium
TTATAAAAGAGAACTGAAAAGTTATCTCACATCAATGGTAGGATATCTCTTTATATTTTTTGTACTGATTCTGACAGGAATATATTTTTCCGCATATCAGCTGTCAGCAGGATATCCTAAATTTGAATATACATTAAATGCGGTTACTTTTGTATTCCTTATAGGTGTTCCTATTCTGACCATGCGTGTTCTGGCAGAAGAAAGAAAACAGAAGACAGATCAGCTGCTTTTAACTTCTCCTGTTTCAGTAGGTAATATTGTTTTTGGCAAATATCTGGCACTGGTAACTGTTTATGCTGTTCCTGTACTTGTTATGTGCTTTTATCCATTAATTATGTCCAAGTTTGGAACTGTTTCATTTGCTTCCTCTTATACAGCAATCCTTGGATTTTTCCTTCTTGGATGTGCAAATATTGCAATTGGAGTTTTTATGTCAGCTTTAACTGAAAACCAGATAATTGCTGCTGTACTTACTTTTGTTTTGCTGTTTGCTTTTTATATGATGAATGGAATTTCATCATTTTTTTCACAAACATCTTTGTCCACATGTATTACTTTTGGACTTCTTATTCTTGCTGCAGCAATCATTATTTACACAATGATAAAAAATGTTCTCATATCTGTCATTGCAGGTGTAATAGGAGAGGTTGTACTTGCAGTTATTTATCTGGTGAAATCCAGTGTCTTTGAGGGAGGAATCCAGAAGGTACTTCAGATTTTTAATCTTAGCGGACATTTTGATAACTTTACCAATAATATTTTTGATATAAAGGGTATTGTATATTTTCTTTCAGTAATTGCAGTCTGCTTATTCCTTACAATGCAGTCAATTTCTAAGAGACGTTGGAATTAGGGAGGTGAAAATGATGAAACTGAAAGAAAAAAACAGTGAAAATAAAGAAAAAAAGCAATGTAAATTTAAGAAGAAATTAGTAGGTACGATCAGTAAGAAGCATATTAAAAATGGATCTTATGCAATGATCATGTCTGTTATATTTATTGCAGCTGTAATTGTAATTAACCTGATTGTAAATGAAATTCCTTCTAAATATTCTGAAATCGATATCAGCAGCCAGAAACTTTACAGTATTGGTGATCAGACGAAAGAGATGCTGAAGGATCTGGATAAAGATGTTACTATTTATCAGATTGCACAAACGGGCTCAGAAGATGAGAATATAAGTAATCTGCTTAAGAAATATGAAGATGAATCAAAACATATTAAGGTGGAAACAAAGGATCCTGTAGTAAATCCTAAATTTGTTACAAAATATACAAATGACAATATTTCTGTTAACAGTCTTATCGTAGTCTGTGGAGACAGAAACAAGGTTATTGATTATAGCAATATTTATGAAAGTACCCTGGATTATAATACTTATCAATATCAGACAACGGGCTTTGATGGTGAGGGACAGATTACAAGTGCCATAGGATATGTTACTTCTGAAGACCTTCCTGTACTTTATACTCTGGAAGGTCATGGAGAACAGGAAATGGATTCATCCATTAAAGAAGATATTGAAAAAGCCAATATGGATATAAAATCTCTGAATCTTCTTACAGAAGGAAGTGTTCCGGAAGATACAGACTGCCTCTTTATTAATTCTCCGTCTTCAGATATTTCCGAGGATGAAAAAAATGCAATTATTGATTATCTTGAAAATGGTGGAAAAGCAATGATCTTTTCCGATTTTACAGCAGAAGAAATGCCAAATTTTGATTCTGTTCTGGAAAATTACGGTGTTGAAAGAGTAAATGGTATTGTATTTGAAGGAGACAGCCAGCATTATGCAATGCAAATGCCTTATTACCTTGTTCCAACTGTAAACAGTACCGATGCAAGCACGGATGCAGCATCAGCTGGATATTATGTATTGGCTCCATATGCTCAGGGAATTAAAAAACTTGATGATGTACGTGACAGCATAAAAATTGACAGTATTCTTACAACATCAGGTCAGGCATATTCCAAAACAGACATGAATAATGCAAGCATCGAAAAAGAAGATGGCGATATAGAAGGTCCATTTGATCTTGGTGTTAGTATTTCGGAATCCCTTGCTGATGACAAAGAAACAAGAATTGTTTATTATTCTACCTCAAATATGATGAAATCTCAGGTAAATCAGATGGTTTCAGGGGGTAATGAACAGGTTATTATGGAATCTCTGAAGTGGATGACGGATTCAGAGGAGAGTTCCAGTGTATCAATTCCATCGAAGAGTTTGGAAACTTCTTATCTGACTTTAACAGATTATGATGCAAGCTTTTGGAAAATTTGCACAATTGCATTAATTCCAGGATTTTTCCTGATTGTTGGATTTATGATTTGGGTTAAAAGGAGAAAAGCTTAAATGAAGAATAAAACTGTAAAAATGGTTTTGGCAGTTGTTGTTCTCGCTGTTTGCTGTGGAGCTTACGTAGGTGTAAAAACATACGTAGATAATCAGGAACAAAAAGAATCAGATCAGGAAGAGGCTGAAAAGACGGAAGTCTTTTCAGCTTCAGCAGATGATATTACTTCTTTGAATTTTGTTATTGAAAAGAATGAAACAACATTTGAGAAAGATGATGATAAGTGGATTAAGAAGGATGAAACAGGTTTTCCTGTAAATCAGACTACAATGAATGATGCTGTTTCTGCCATAACAACAATTGATTCAGACAGAGTTTTAAGTGATGTGAAAGATCTGTCTGAATATGGATTAGATAATCCATCCAATACGATTCAGATTGTAACCTCTGATAAAGATGGAGATCAAACAACAACTCTCAGAATTGGAGATGAAAATAGTTCTACTCAGCAGTATTATGTAAGTAAAGATGATGACAAAAATACGGTTTATCTTGTTGATGCTTCCTGTGTTGAACCATTTGGAAAAAAATTATATGATTATGCCCAGCAGGAAGATTTTCCGGTTATTTCAGATACAAATAATATCAGCAAGGTTTCGGTAGAAGGTAATGATATTCAATCATATGAATTAATAAAAAATGCTGATACAGGATTCTGGAACATACGTTCTGGTTCAGATGATGAAAAGGCAGATTCTTCAAAGGTCAGTTCATTAACTTCTCTGTTTAGCAGATTATCCTACGAAACTTTTGTAAATTATAATTGTGAAGATAAAGGAGAATATGGTCTGGATAAGCCATATGCTGTAATTACGGCTGATTATCAGGAAGAAAAGGAAAGTAGTTCTGATAACACAGATAATGAAGAAAATAATGATTCATCAGAAGAAAAAGAACCGGAAATGATTGATAAGCAGATTACAATTACAGTGGGGGATTTGGCTGAAGGTGCTGACAGATACGTAATTGTAAACGACAGTAATGAGGTTTATACGATTTCCGGCGATTCATTATCCGATTTCCTGGATAAATCTGAAGAGGATTTCTGGGACATGACAGTAAGCTATGTTTCTAAAAATGATCTTTCCAGTCTGGATGTCAATTATGAAGATAATGATTATTCTTTTAGTGTTTCACGTGAAACATCAAAGGATGATGATGGGAACGAAAAGGAAACAGTTTCTTATCAGTTAAATGGTAATGATATTGATGAAAATGATTTTACACCATTTTATAACAAACTTACAAATATGGCAGGGCAGAGAAGACTTACTGATGAATTTTCTCCTGATGAGAAACCGGAAATGACGGTTACTTTTAATAAAGAAGATGGAAACAGCGTTAAAGCCGAATATTATAGTTATGACTCAAATTATTATGCAGTGCGTGTGGATAACGAAAGAGTATATCTTGTAAATAAAATGACCGTAAAAGAAATGTTTGACACATTCAGTAAACTTGCAGATACAAAATAATTGGGATTGTGATAAAAAAAGGAATCCAGCATTTAATGCCGGACTCCTTTTTTTAAAGAAAAACATTGATCTGATTGCAGAATAATTCAGCTTGTTCAATATGTGGAAGGTGTTTTGTTTCTTTTAATATTGCAGTTTCAATTGAAGGATTCGTATTTGTGTAATCATTTATAATTGCTTTTGCATTTGGTTCAGCTTCTCCCTCCAAAATGAATATACTGTTATCCAGTGATTGAAGTGCATGGGCTATATTAATGTTTAAATATTTAGAAATAATACTTGTATAAAGATATTTCGTATAATATCCTCCCTTATGAGCAGCTTCGTAATATGCATCTACAAAATCAGTGTCCACCTGGAATGGATTGAAAAACATTTTTTCTATAAATAGAGTATTTAC
Organism: Clostridia bacterium; assembly: GCA_028722515.1. Classification (GTDB taxonomy): domain Bacteria; phylum Bacillota; class Clostridia; order Lachnospirales; family Lachnospiraceae; genus Blautia_A. Next base: position 4,234 of record JAQYGS010000129.1, read on the forward strand.
ATTTTCCCTGGAAACGATCATATTATAAATTAATGTTCCAAATACTGGAATGTCAAGAATGAATTTTAATATTTTTTCTTTTTTTCCAGGCATTTGGCGTAATTGACTTAAACTTGGAGGATTTACAAGTATTAATTTATTAAACAATTCTTTCTCATTATGGCAGGCCATAACAGCAAAAGATCCAGAAAAACCGCTTGTTATAACATCTGTTTTTTCACCTATTATTTTACGTATAAAATCGCATATCATCTGTACATATACAAAATTTGTATATGTGATACCGGATTTTTCTGAGCGGCCACATCCTGGCAGATCCACTGTATATACTGTATGATTCTCGGAAAGCTTGTCTTCAATTTTATTCCATTCATAACCAGAGGAACCCGGAAGAACATCATGTATTAACAGAACAGGACTTCCTTGTCCTTTTTTTGTATAATAAACATCTCCAAATCTCCATTTAAAATAGTTTTTCTTTGAAGAAAGCAGCTTTTGCTTGCATTGTGCTGCAGTAGCTATTGTACGATTAATAAAATGAATTACTGTGGTGGATGTAGCCATTAATGCGGTAAAGGTAATTATTTTATGAGTGTTTTTTTTCATGATCTGCCTCCCGTTTTATTTTTCTAAAAGAGATTACATCTTATAAACATTATACGCTTAAAAGCTTTATTTTACAAGATTATAAGAAAATTAACAAAACAATATCACGACATTAAACGATAAAAATAGTAATTCAAAAAGTATACAATAATGTATATAAATATTTGTGGAATTTCTATGTTTCACGTGAAACATTATGTAGAAAGATTAAAATAAAAGTGTTATAATAAATCTGCGAAAGATAAAAGTGTGATTTATCAAACCTCGCAAAAGGAGGAATGAAATTGGGTAGAATTATAGCAGTTGCCAATCAAAAAGGTGGAGTAGGTAAATCTACAACTGCAATTAACCTGTCTGCCTGTCTTGCAGAAAAGGGAAAAAAGGTAATGACAATAGATATTGATCCACAGGGAAATACAACCAGTGGGTTAGGTGTTGATAAAAATTCTGTTGAAAATACTTTATATGAACTTCTTCTGAATGAGGCGAAGGTCGAAGATACAATTATAAAAAATGTTGTAAAAAATGTTGATCTTATCCCTTCGAATATTAATCTTTCCGGTGCGGAAATCGAATTGATTGGTATTGATAATAAAGAATATATTTTAAAAGGAATTACAGATGAAATAAAAGATAAATATGACTTTATTATTTTAGATTGTCCTCCATCCTTAAATATGCTTACTATCAATGCTTTAACTGCGGCAACGTCTGTACTGGTACCTATTCAATGTGAATATTACGCATTGGAAGGTCTTTCTCAATTAATACATACGATTGAATTGGTTCAGGAAAGATTAAATAAAAACCTGAAAATGGAAGGCGTTGTATTTACAATGTATGATGCCAGAACTAATTTATCTCTTCAGGTTGTAGAAAATGTAAAAGATAATTTGAATCAGAATATTTATAAAACAATAATTCCGAGAAATGTAAGACTGGCAGAAGCTCCGAGTTATGGACAGCCTATAACTGTTTATGACCCTAAGTCTTCCGGAGCAGAGAGTTATCGTTTACTGGCAGATGAGGTTATAAACAGGGAGGATAACTGATGGCGGGAAGAAAAAATGGACTTGGAAGAGGACTTGATGCCCTTTTTCCTGATAAGACGAATGAAAAAAAATCTGAGCAATCAATAAAAACACAGGTGAAAATACCTGCGAATGTTTCACCTGAAGAAAACAAATCTGTAAAAATGGTTAAAGTATCAGATATAGAGCCAAACAGAAATCAACCCAGGAAACAGTTTGATGAAGATGCTTTACTTGAACTTTCAGAGTCCGTTAAACAGTATGGGATACTTCAACCTTTACTTGTGTCCGATAAAAAGGACTATTATGAAATAATTGCTGGTGAGAGAAGATGGAGGGCTGCTAAATTAGCCGGGCTGAAGGAAGTACCTGTCATTGTTAAAGAGTTTTCTGAACAGGAGCTTGTTGAGATTTCTCTGATTGAGAATATTCAGAGAGAAGACTTAAATCCCATTGAAGAAGCTATGGCATACAAGAGGCTGATTGATGAATTTCATCTTAAACAGGATGAAATTGCAGATCGAGTTGGCAAAAGCAGAACAGCAGTTACGAATTCTATGAGGCTTCTTAAACTGGGAGAAAAAGTTCAGCAGATGCTTATAGACGAAATGATCACTGCAGGACATGCCAGAGCTATTCTTGCTATCTCTGATAAAGAAAAGCAGGCTGTAGTTGCAATGAAAGTTTTTGACGAGAAGTTGAGCGTAAGGGAGACAGAAATACTGGTAAAACATATCCTTGAACCTCCTAAAGAGAAAAAAGTTCAGAAGAACACAGCAGAAGATGCAATTTATGAAAGCCTGGAAGAAAAAATGAAGAATATTATGGGAACCAGAGTTTTCATTCACAGAAAGAAGAACAATAAAGGAAAGATTGAAATAGAATATTATTCAAAGGATGAATTGGAAAGAATTATAGATCTGTTTGAATCTATAGGTTAAGGAGTCAGAGTATATGAGTGGTATATTTGACGGTTTGGGAATAGATCCCGGGATCATCATTATTATATTGCTGATTCTTATTGTTTTCCTTTTGGTGAGAAGTATCAGTACAAATATGCGATTGAGTCGTCTGGAACGTAAATATAAGATGTTTATGAAAGGCAGCGATGCTCAGTCACTGGAAAAAGTATTTGTAAGAAAATTTGCACAGATTGACCGCTTATATGAAGCTAAAGAAGACCATGAACACGATATTCTTTTTATAAAAAAGAATCTTGATCATATGTTCAGTAAATATGGGGTAGAAAAGTATGATGCTTTTGATGATGTAGGAGGCAAACTTAGTTTTGCTCTTGCATTATTGGATAAAGATAATACCGGTCTTATTTTAAATGCGGTACACAGCAGAGATAATTGCTTTCTTTACTTAAAAGAGATAGTAAAAGGTGAGTCATATGTTATGCTCAGCCAGGAGGAAGTTGAAGCTTTGAGAAAAGCAGTTAATTTTGGCTTAGAGGAAATTGAAGAATAATTATTAGTAAAAGAGGAAACAATAATTATATTTAAGCAATGTAAAAGAACAAGTACATAATATTCAGGAGGAAAAAATGTTAGACATTAAATTTGTGAGAGAAAATCCGGAAATTGTTAAACAGAATATCAGAAATAAATTTCAGGATAATAAACTGGAATTGGTTGACAGAGTTCTTGAGCTGGATAAAGAAAACAGGGAAATTAAACAGGAAGTTGAGGCACTTCGTGCTGAAAGAAATAAAATTTCCAAACAGATTGGCGCATTAATGGCTCAGGGTAAGAAAGAAGAAGCAGAAGAAGTGAAAAAGAAAGTTGCATCTTCAGGAAGCCGTATTGAAGAACTCTCTGCAAGGGAAAAAGAAGTAGAAGATGAACTTCTTAAAGATATGATGGTTATTCCTAATATTATTGATCCATCTGTTCCTATTGGAAAAGATGACAGTGAGAATGTGGAAATAGAAAGATTTGGTGAACCTGTAGTTCCGGATTTTGAAATTCCATATCATACAGATATTATGGAAAGTTTTGACGGAATTGACCTGGATAGCGCAAGGCGTGTTGCAGGTAATGGATTTTATTATTTAATGGGTGATATTGCAAGACTTCATTCAGCTGTTATATCTTATGCCCGTGATTTCATGATAAACAGAGGCTTTACCTACTGTGTGCCGCCTTTTATGATCAGAAGCAATGTCGTTACAGGTGTAATGAGCTTTGCTGAGATGGATGCTATGATGTATAAGATTGAAGGCGAGGATTTATATCTGATCGGTACCAGTGAACATTCTATGATTGGTAAATTTATTGACCAGATTATCCCTGAAGAGGAACTTCCAAAAACTTTAACAAGTTATTCTCCTTGTTTCCGAAAAGAAAAAGGAGCACATGGACTGGAAGAAAGAGGCGTATATAGAATCCATCAGTTTGAAAAGCAGGAAATGATCGTTGTATGCAAGCCGGAAGACAGTGCAATGTGGTTTGACAAATTATGGCAGAATACTGTCGATTTATTCCGTTCTTTGGATATCCCTGTACGTACACTGGAATGCTGCTCTGGCGATCTGGCAGATTTAAAGGTAAAATCTCTTGATGTAGAGGCATGGTCTCCAAGACAGAAAAAATATTTTGAAGTTGGAAGCTGCTCAAATCTTGGAGATGCACAGGCTCGTCGTCTGAAAATCCGTATAAATGGAAAAGACGGAAAGAAATATCTGGCACATACATTAAATAATACAGTTGTGGCACCGCCAAGAATGTTGATCGCTTTCCTTGAAAACAATCTGAATGCAGATGGTTCTGTTAGTATTCCAAGGGCTTTACAGCCATATATGGGTGGTATGACCAAAATTGAGAAAAAGAAACGTGACTGATTACGACGATTCTTTTTCGAGGAGGTGTTCTTATGCATAGTTATCTCAGGACAGTTGGTTTTTCTAAGATCACCAGAAGAAGCAGTATAAAGCAGATTATCAGAGACACCGTTGAAACCTATGATGAAAAGGTCGTTGTTGAAAATCATCCGGATGGTATATTTGCTGAGTTTTCAAAAAATTATGGATGTGATTGTGGAATTACTGTTTGCGGGCAGTACGATGAAAATAATAAATTTCATGTTGACTATTATTTTCCATTTTTTCGGGGAACAGGGATTACTACTCAGGAAAACATTGTAGTGGAAAAGCATGCGGAGAAAGAATCATTTGCAGGTGCCTGTGATGATCTGAGAATAGGAGTTACGTTAATTTTTTATCTTCAAAATGCTGCCGAATATTTGCAACACCAATATAAAGATACAGTATTTCCTCCCAGTCAACCATTGACTTTGTCCGGGCTGGCCAGAGAGGGAAAGATAATTTTTCCAGTTGAAAAAGATAAAGAAGCAGTAAAGGTAGACCAGGAATATACAAAAAACAGAAATCATCTTATTGCTGCGGCCAGAAATGGTGATGAGGATGCTATGGAAAGCCTTACCATGGAAGATATGGATACTTATTCCATGATCTCACAGCGAATAATTACAGATGATATTTTATCCATTGTTGATTCCTATTTTATGCCTTATGGAATAGAGTGCGATCAATATAATGTTATGGGAGAAATTCTGGACTTTACGATGTTTAAAAATATTATTACAGGAGAAGAGATTTGTCAGCTTACTCTGGAATGTAATGATATGCAATTTGATGTCTGTATAAATAAAGCTGATCTTCTGGGAGAACCAAAGAAAGGCCGGAGATTTAAAGGAGTTATCTGGCTTCAGGGGCAGATTCATTATTAAAATGTTTCACGTGAAACATTTGAAAATAGCAGCATTTGGGTGAATATCCTGAATGCTGTTTTTTCATTGCACAGGATTATGACTAGTGATATAATATGGCAACAGATTAATGAGAAGCCGTACATACGGAGGAAATATGAAAAGACAGGATATGTATTCCCTGCTGCTTCTGGCAGGAGGACGAAGCAGCCGTATGGGAAAGGATAAGGCAGAACTGCTTTTTGAAGGGAAGACATTTATTTCAATATTGCTTGAAAAAGCAAAGACATTGGGAATAAAAAAAATATATTTGTCGGGACACAGGAGCACCTTAGATGGAATAAAAGTTATATCGGATATTTATCAGGACAGAGGCCCCCTTGGTGGAATTCATGCTTGTATGTGTGCTATGAGTACACCATACTGTCTTGTTTTGCCAGTTGATGTTCCTCAGATACCTTCGGAGGAGTTGGAGAAGCTGATTCATTATCATGAGTGTCTTACGGAATATAAAAAAAACCTGCCCATTCTTCTGGAACATAATGAACGTGTGGAACCTCTTATAGGTATTTATCCTACAGAAATTAAGGGAATAATTGAAGAAGTTATAAAAAATGATTCTGCCCCGGTTTTTCGTGTGTTGAAAAAATGGGGATATAATTGTTTTCATACTGAAATATCAGGCTGGAAGGTGGAGAATATTAATACACCAGAGGCATACCAGGAACTTTTGACTCATCAGGAAGGAGATACATTCCATGCAGGAAAGAATTGATCTGGAAAAGGCTGTTGAGCTCATTCAGAATAAAACAGAGAAAAAAAGTGTGGTAAATAAAATTGCTGTAAAGGAAGCAGGTGGCTTTTGTCTTGCAGAGGATGTTTTTGCAAATCTGGATAATCCTCCATTTCCCCGTTCTCCGGTAGATGGCTATGCAGTAAGAAGTACAGATATCCAGGGTGCATCTTACGATAATCCTGTGAAACTTACAGTAACAGGATGTATTTTTGCAGGTGAAGATGGAGAGGCCAGAAATCTTCATAAAGGAGAAGCTTTAAGAATTATGACAGGAGCACCATTTCCAAAAGGAAGTGATACAGCAGTTAAGCAGGAAGACACTGATTATGGTGAACAGGAAGTTTCTGTTTATAAGGAACAGAAACCATATTTCAATTACTGCTTTCAGGGAGAGGACTATAAAAAAGGAACACTTCTTCTCTCAAAAGGAACCCGGATTACTTTTGCTGAACAGGGTATTTTATCAGGACTTGGACGAATTATGGTAATGGTTTATTCAAAACCTGTCATACGCGTTTTTACTACAGGAGACGAGGTTTGTCCTCCTGGCAGTACTCTTCTTCCTGGAAAAATATATGATTCTAATGGAATGATGGTGAGCTGTCGGTTGAGAGAACTGGGGATAGAACCGAAAGAGGTTACCCATGTTCCGGATGATGAAAAATTACTGGCAGAAAAGCTTTATAAAGCGTGTCAGGATGCAGATATTATTGTGACAACGGGAGGTGTTTCAGTTGGAAAAAAAGATATTCTTCATGGAGCACTTGAATGCCTTGGAGCACAGAAAATATTCTGGAAACTTAATTTGCAGCCGGGATCTCCTGTAATATTTTCAGTGTATGGTAAAACTTTGATTCTGTCTTTATCGGGTAATCCCTTTGGAGCAATGGCAAATCTTGAATTACTTTTAAGGCCTATGCTTGAAAAAATGACAGGCGATTCTTTTTATGCTATGGAGAAAAGAGAAGGAATTCTTGCAGATAAATTTCCAAAAAGAAGCAAGATGAGGCGCTTTATACGTGCTATTTATCAAAATGGAAAAATATATCTGCCAGATGGTATTTTTTCTTCAGGAGCTATTGGAACATTGCGGGGGTGTAATTGCCTTCTTGATATTCCTCAGGGAAAAGAATTTGTTCCGGCAGGAGAGAAGGTGACCGTATGGATGTTGTGAAAAAGCCATTTGTTGTTGCTGTAAGTGGTGTAAAAAATTCAGGTAAGACAACTTTTATTGAAAAGCTGATCCCAGTACTGAAAAGAAGAGGATACCTTACAGCGGTGATTAAACATGATGGCCATCAGTTTGATCCTGATGTGATGGGGACAGATACATGGAGAGTGAGAAAAGCCGGTGCTTATGCCACTGGCATTTTTTCTTCGGATCAATGGATGATCGTTAAAAAAGAACCGCATATGGATGAAAATCGCTTAGCGGAATTTTTTCCAGAGGCAGATATAATTCTGATAGAGGGCCTTAAGAATTCAGATTATCCTAAATTTGAAATTGTTCGAAAATCTATTTCCCAAAAAAGTGTCTGCAAAAAGGAAACCCTTCTTGGTCTTGTAACAGATACAGATATTTCTATTTCGGGAGTAGCTTCTCTGGGCATTGATGAACCGGAAATCTGGGCAGATGTTCTGGAGGATTATATTAGGAAAAAGAATTGAAGGCCAAATTTATATATGATATAATTAAGTTGATTAAATTTGTAAAAACCATGTTGAAGGGGAAAATGGAGGTGTAGAACTATGGCTTTGAAACAAGTTCAGACAACCTGTGTTTATTGTGGAGCAGGCTGTCAGATACAGTTTACAGTGGATGAAACTGCAAACAAAATAATAGAAGCCGTTCCTGCAAATGGAAGAACCAATGAAGGAACCTTATGCCTGAAGGGGCACTATGGTTGGGATTATCTCAACGATCCTCAGATTCTGACCAAGCGTCTGCGTAAACCCATGATCCGTAAGGGCGGCAGAAAATCACCACTTGAGGAAGTTTCATGGGATGAAGCTATTTCCTATGTTGCCGGCCGACTGACAGAGATTAAGGAGAAATATGGTCCGGATGCCATTATGGGTACCGGCTCTGCCCGAGGTGCAGGTAATGAGGCCAATTATTTGATGCAGAAATTTATGCGCGCATGTATCGGAACCAATAATATCGATCATTGCGCGCGAATATGACATGCGCCTTCGGTAGCGGGTCTACTGTATTCTTTAGGTTCAGGCGCAATGTCAATGAGCATCCCGGAGATTGAGGATGCAGGCTGTTTGCTTTGCTTCGGATACAACGGAGCAGATTCCCATCCGATTGTTGCAAGACGTATTGTCCGCGGTAAACAGAAGGGAATGAAGATTATTTGTGCAGATCCACGTGTAACGGAAACTGCACGTATTTCAGACATTCATCTGCAGCTCAAGGGCGGTTCCAATCTTGCTCTTGTAAATGCAATGGCAAATGTTATATGGACGGAAGGTCTTGCGGATATGGAATTCATACAGGCTCATACGAAAGGCTTTGATGAGTTTGTGAAAGTAATTGAAAAATATACACCGGAATATGCGGAACCTATTACACATATCCCGGCAGATGTAATCCGCAGTGCAGCTCGTATGTATGCTACAACCAAACCGGCTATGATCCTGTACGGTATGGGAGTGTGCCAGTTCTCTCAGGCTGTGGATGTGGTGAAAGGCCTGTCTAATCTTGCCCTTATGACAGGTAATTTCGGCGGTCCGTCTATGGGTATCGGACCTGTCCGGGGACAGAATAATGTGCAGGGTGCATGTGATATGGGTGCTTTACCTGATTCTTATCCTGGTTATCAGAAGGTAACGGATCCTGTTGCAAGAGAAAAATTTGAAAAGGCATGGGGAGTATCGCTTCCTGACCAAGTGGGATGTCCCATTACCCGGGTTCCACAACGAATTCTTCATGAAAAAGATGATAAGAAGCGTATACGTGCGTATTACATTTTTGGAGAGGATCCGGCACAGTCTGATCCAGATCTGGCTGAAGTGCGTGAAGCGCTGGATAAATGTGAATTCGTTGTGATGCAGGACATCTATATGAATAAGACGGGACAATATGCAGATGTTATTCTCCCGGCAACCTCCTGGGGTGAGCATGAAGGGGTTTATACCTGTGCTGACCGTGGTTTCCAGAGAATCCGTAAGGTTATTGAACCAACAGGAGATGTAAAACCTGACTGGCAGATTATTTCAGAAATTTCCACTGCAATGGGATATCCAATGCACTACAGCAATACAGAGGAAATCTGGAATGAAATGATCGATCTTTGCCCCAGCTTTAAAGGAGCAACTTACGAAAAGATTGAAAAATACGGCAGTGTACAGTGGCCATGTCGTGATAAATCTATGGAGGATAAAGGAACGCCGTATTTACATAAGAATGGTATTTTTGGTACGAAAGATCATAAAGCTCTGTTTTATGGGACAGAGTGGCATCCACCCCGTGAACTGGAAAATGACGAATATCCGATGGTGCTTTCTACAGTCCGTGAAGTAGGACACTATTCTGTTCGTACTATGACAGGAAACTGCCGTACACTTAGAAATCTGGAAGATGAACCGGGATGGATTCAGATGAGTACACAGGATTGTGAAAAGCTTCATCTTAAAAAAGGTGAAATCGTCAAGATACTTTCTAAAAGAGGTTATTGTATGAGTCGTTGCATGCCTACAGAAAGAGTCAAACCCGGAGCTGTTTTTATGACTTATCAATGGTGGATTGGAGCATGCAATGAGTTAACATCCTCATATCTGGATCCCATCAGTAATACACCGGAGTATAAATATTGTGCCTGCCGGGTAGAGAAAATAGAGGATCAGGACTGGGCCGAACAACATGTAAAAGAACTTTATGAAGAAATTCGCACCCAGATGGGAATTGATACCGGAAAGGGGGCGAAGTAATGAATTATTTTGTAAAGGGAAATCCGGATCTCTGTATTGGCTGTCGTACATGTATGATTGGCTGTGTGGTAGCCCATGAGGGAAAACATATTTTTGAGATTGACCCGGATTCCTATACCTTTAATCCAAAACTTCACGTAGTTAAAACAGCTAATATCAGTGTTCCGGTACAGTGTAAGCATTGTGAAAACCCTGCATGTATGGCTGTGTGTCCTGTGGGAGCTATTTCTCAGAAGGAGCATTGTATTGTCATTGATCCGGATAAGTGCATTGGATGTAAATCCTGTGAGGATAGTTGTCCATTTGGCGCAATTAATATGGTTCCGGTAGCAGGAAAATTCCAGGCAGACGGCAGTGAGAAAAAAGTGGCTAATAAATGTGATCTCTGTATAGAAAATCCGGCAGGCCCGGCATGTGTCCGTGTCTGCCCTACAGAAGCACTGACTCTTGTCACAGAGGAAGAGTTGGTGGATTCTATGGAGAAAAAACGTGCAGAGTCCGCCAGAATTGCATTTTGTGAAATGCATCCCCAGAAATAGGAAGGCAGGATAAAAACATGAAAAAAGAGATAGGTTCTTTTGTTTTGGGTGACAGTACGAAATGTACAGGCTGTAAAGCATGTGAACTGGCCTGCTTTACCGTGCACAGCCGCCGTAATAACCCTATTGGAGGAACTGTTGGAACAGTAACGGTTCCGGTTACTCCCAGATTATTTCTTACAAAATTTGAAGAAGGCTGTATGCCCGTTCAGTGTAAGCATTGTGAAAATGCACCGTGTCTGAATGCCTGTACGAAGGGTGCCATCAGCCGTATTGATCATCAGGTGATCGTTGATGCTGAAAAATGTATCGGATGTAAAGACTGTATGCAGGCATGTCCTTTTGGCGCTATTACATTGCTTCCCTATGCAAAGGACGGAAAACTGGTGGCTCAGGCAATGTCCCCGGAACCGAAGGTATTTGCATCAAAATGTGATCTGTGTACAGGTATAGAGGGTGGTCCGGCATGTGTGCGCGTCTGTCCTCATCAGGCACTTCGCCTGGTAGAACCGGAAGCAGACCGGGAAGAAAAGAGCATCAGGGCAGCGGAAGCGTTGTTATTGACTAAGGATTGGAGATAAGGGAGGACAAGATTCATGATAGTAAAAATTGATCAGAATATTTGCACCGGCTGCCGTGAGTGTGCAGAAGTTTGTCCTGCCTATGCAATTACAGGTGAGCAGGGTAAGCCTCAGACCATTGATGTATCCAGATGTGTGATGTGCGGCCAGTGTGTGCAGAAATGTAAATCTTATGTTTCATGTCTGACACATGGAAAAGACGCATATGAAAAAGTCAGAAAAGAACGGAATATTCCTGATTGTGTGGAGGAACCTCTTTTTGCTGCTTATGCAGTTTGTAATCTGGATAAAGTGGAGGCTGCTCTGGCAGATCCGAATAAATTTACTGTGGTACAGTGTGCCCCGGCGGTTCGTGTGGCAATTGCAGAGGAATTCGGAGAAGATTTTGGTACTCTGACTCCGGGCAGACTTGCCGCTGCGTTGAGAGCTGTTGGATTTGACCGAATTTATGATACAAACTTTGCGGCGGATGTGACAATTATGGAAGAAGGCACTGAGCTGGTGGAAAGGGTGACAAAAGGAGGAGTTCTTCCTATGTTCACATCCTGCTGTCCAGCCTGGGTGAAGTTTGTGGAAAATAATTATCCGGAAATGAAGGATCACCTTTCTTCTGCAAAGAGTCCTCAGCAGATCGGAGGCGCCATATTCAAAAGCTACGGCGCACATATTGAAGAGAAAGATGGATCAGAAATCTACAGTATTTCCATTATGCCATGTACCTGTAAGGAATTTGAATGTGAGCGTCCGGAAATGAAGGACAGTGGATGGCGTGATGTGGATGTTGCCATTACCACCAGGGATCTTGCATGGTTGTTGAAATCTCATAACATTGACTGGAATTCATTAAAAGAGGAAGAATTTGATAAGCCTCTTGGAGAATACACCGGTGCAGGCGCAATATTTGGTGTCACAGGAGGTGTTATGGAAGCAGCCATCCGTACAGGATATGAGCTGATCACTAAGAAACCGGTTCCTGAAATTGAAATTACTGATGTGAGAGGAACAGATGGGTTTCGAACATCTACACTGAAAGTGGGAGATATGACACTGAAAGTAGGTGTTGTTGCAGGATTGAAAAATGTTATTCCGGTTCTGGAAGCAATCAAAAATGGAACTCTGAATCTTCATTTTCTGGAAGTAATGTCCTGTCCAGCAGGATGTATCAGTGGAGGAGGACAGCCAAAGCTTCTGATGGATACAGACAGAGAAAAGGCTCTGGCAGCGAGAAAAGAGGCAATTTATACTCATGACAGAGAACTGCCCTTCAGAAAATCCCACGAAAATCCTGCTGTTCAGAAAGTTTATGATGAATTTCTGGAAAAACCAAACAGTTCTGTTGCACATCATCTGTTGCATACCCAATACTGTCTGGATTGAATAAAATGACAAAATATGAGACATGTAATTATTGGCACTGCCGGTCACGTAGATCATGGCAAAACATGCCTGATCAAAGCACTTACCGGAATTGATACAGACCGCTTAAAGGAAGAAAAGAAAAGAGGAATCACCATTGAACTGGGCTTTGCCTATCTGGATTTTCCAGATGGGCAAAGAGTAGGAATCGTTGATGTGCCCGGACATGAAAAATTCGTAAAAAATATGCTGGCAGGTGCCGGGGGAATTGACGTTGCTATGCTTGTGATCGCCGGGGATGAGGGAATCATGCCTCAGACTGTGGAGCATCTTGACATTCTTTCTATTCTTGGAATACAAAAGGGTGTTGTGGTAATTACCAAAACAGATCTGGTAGAACAGGATTTTCTGGAGCTTGTTGAGGAAGACGTAAAAGAACTGGTAAAAGGTACATTTCTGGAAAATGCTCCGATTATTCCTGTTTCTGTTTTTGAAAATAAAGGGCTTGACTCGCTTTTGTCAGTTTTAAAGAGTTTGTGTGACTCTTTTCCAAAACGGAAGGAAGCTTCAGGATTTCGTCTGCCCATTGACCGTGTTTTTACTTTAAAAGGATTCGGAACAATTGTAACCGGAACATTGATGGATGGCAAAATGCGAAAAGGACAGGATGCAGTATTGTATCCGGAAAATGTTCCGGTAAAAATAAGAAACATTCAGGTACATTCTATGGATGAAGATACTGCATGGCCTGGCCAGCGTGTGGCTGTAAACATCCCGGACAGAAGGAAAGAAGAAATCATGCGGGGAGATGTCCTTGCATCCAGAGGAACTTTGTATCCGACCAGAATGCTGGATGGAAGAGTAGAAATTCTGAAACATACAAAGCGTACAGTGCGAAATGGAAGCCGTGTCCATATTTATCTGGGAACAAAAGAGCTTCTCGGTAAAATTGTTCTGATGGATGTAGATGAGCTGAAAGCCGGGGAAAGCTGCTATGCTCAGCTGAGACTGGAGGAAGAGACAGTTGCACGCATGGGAGATCATTTTGTCCTGCGATTTTATTCTCCTCTGGAAACAGTAGGTGGAGGTGTAGTGCTGGATGCATGTCCGCGCAAGCATAAAAAAAATGACCAGAATGCTTTAAAAAGCTTTAGCATAAAGGAAAAAGGAACTCTGGAGGAAAGACTGGAACTTTCTGCAAGAGAGCACTGGGGATGTTTTTATTCCCTTACAGAACTTGCAGGAAGAAATTCTCTGAATCCGTCAGGGGTAAAGAATGCAGCCAGAAAGCTTGCAGAAGAGAAAAAACTGATTCCTCTTTCTGATCAGGTTTATATTCATTGTGATGAAATGACCAGTTATGAGAAGAACACATGCCGTTTTCTGGAGGAGTATCATAAGTCTTATCCTCTCTGGGAGGGTATGGGCATTGAAGAGGTGAGAAGCCGTCTGAATCTGAAAGAAAACAGCAGTTTTGCAGATGCACTTCTGGACGTAATGAAAGAAAGAAAGAGCATTAAGATACAGAACGGACTTGTAAGCCTTTATCGTTTTCATGTAGTGATAAGGGAAGATGAGGATGCCATGCTTCGGGAGATTACAGAATATTATAAGCAGGCTGGATTTGCTCCGCTGGCAACAGAAGTTTATCTTAAAGAACATGGTTCATCCAAAAAGTTTCAATCGGTTTTTCATTCACTTTTGAATAAGAAAGTTCTTATCCGACTGGACAGCCAGTATTGTATTCACAGTAGCTTTTATGAGAAAGCAAAAGAATCATTTAGGGAAATGGCAGCGCAGAAACCGGAAGTCATATTGGGAGAGTTTCGTGATTATCTGGGATGTTCACGTAAGGTTGCCGTAGCACTTCTGGAACATTTTGATAAAAACGGATTTACAAAAAAAACAGAGGGAGGAAGAATCCTGAAAGATTCTGCAACCCTCAAATAAAGACAGGAATATTTTTCTGGCGGACGAGTGTGGGAATCGAACCCACCCAGGACGCTGTTAACGCCCAACACAGGTTTTGAAGACCAGGGGGTACACCAGTTACCCTTCCACGCCCGTAAATAAAACATATTGTTATTATAGCATGACAAGGATGATTTTTCAACACAGGGGGTTAAACAATGGACAGGGAAAAGTTCTTAATAAAGAAAATTAACAGAGGGGAAATTTATGAACAGGAAGATCTGGCTGCAATAGAAGAAAGCTTTACAGTTATGATCAAAAACGGTTCATGCTGGAACATGAACTGTACTCCGGAAAATCTTGAAGAACTGACATTAGGTGCTCTCTTTTCAAGAGGTTATATTGAAAATGCCGATCAGGTTCTTTATCTGACAATCGACAGATCTGAAAAGAAAATCCTGGTGGAACTTAGTAAGAAACAAAGTGATTCAGATGGTTTAATAACTGAAGTGGAACATTCTGGTTATCCTGAAAAAGAGGAGCAGGAAGAAATCTTTCGTATGGCGGAGGAAATTTTTGAAAAACCTGGAAGACTTTTTCAGGAAACTGGATGTGCTCATTGCTGTGCCTGGGTGAAAAATGGGAAAATCGTCTGCAGTTTTGAGGATATCGGGCGTCATAATGCTCTGGATAAAGTGATAGGATATGCACTTAAAGAAAAGATATCTCTAAGTGAGGGAACTCTTTATACAAGTGGTAGAATTTCCGGTGATTACCTTCAGAAGGTTATTCGCGCCGGTGTTCGTACAGTAGTTTCCAGGGCAGCTGTTACATCACAGGCCATAGAGGAAGCTCGAAAATCAGGAATTCGAATGATGGGCTTTGTGAGAAAGAACAGTGGAAACATTTATTCTGGATTATAGAATCTTAAATTTTTTCTTGCATTTTTTTTTAAGATATAGTAGAATACACTACGAATTCAATATATCTTGTCCTCGTAGCTCAGCTGGATAGAGCACTCGCCTCCTAAGCGAGGGGTCGGAGGTTCAAATCCTCTCGGGGACGGTGTATCAAGCGGAAAATGGTTAGCAGAATCAGCGAAGCCATCTTCCGCTTTTTATTATTTTAGATAAAAAAAAGGAAGAAATGGGATCCACTTTTGGACTTCCTCTGGGTGATGGTGCCATCAAGAAAGCCATTGAATCAATTGATCAAGGAGCATAATCTTCCACCGGTGGTCTTCCACAGCCTGAGACACAGCAGTGTTACGTATAAGCTGAAACTGAATGGTGGAGATATCAAGGAGGTACAGGGTGATTCCGGACATGCCCAGGTCAGCATGGCCACGAATGTATATTCCCATATCCTGGATGATGACCGGAATAAAAATGCAGAATTATTTGAAGAAGCCTTTTATGAGAAGAAAAATCTGGATCCTCAGATGCATCCAAATACAGCAGAAAATACGGTGGCGGTTCCAGAAGGTGTGGATGCAAATGATAGCGATAAGCTTCAATAGTCATTTGTTTATTGTAATTTAAATAGGCAATACTGTAATAAAGTGATTATTAAGAAATCAAAAATAGAAATTTCAAATTACTCTATAATGTGTCTGACCGTCCTGGGAATATTAACGTTTTTATTGATGTCAATGGATCAGAACAATTACTAAACATACTTTGGATTTATGGACGCCTGGGAGGTATTCCGGTGCTATTATGAAAAAGAGGACAGGAATTTCTTGAAAAATATGATATAGAGAAGTTACAATATAGATAATAAAATCATATGTAATGGAAGTGAATATTTTCTATGGAAATAAAGGATTTAATCGGAGAAGCTACGGAATACGATAAAAAGTTACGACTTGAAGAGAAGAAACCAAAGAGTTGGTGTAAAAGCGTAAGTGCATTTGCAAATACTTTTGGAGGTTCTTTGATTTTCGGCATATCCGATGAAAACGAGCTTATAGGATTGGAAAATCCGAATGAAGATGCTGAAAAGATTAGTGAAATCATTAAGACAAGGCTGGATCCGATTCCGGAATTTAAGTTGAGATTTTATAATGAAGACGGAAAGATATTGGTTATACTTGATATCTATAAAGGAGAAGAAACACCATATTATTATTCTGGAGATGGTGTTTTAGAAGCATATGTTCGTGTGGGAAATGAAAGTGTGAAGGCAACAGCAACAGAGTTAAAAAGGCTTGTATTGCGGGGGAGGAATACAACATATGATTCACAAAATTCTCCTTACAGGGTGGAAGATTTTGCATTTTCTAAACTTCGAGAAAGATATAAGAAGTGGACGGGAAATAGTTTTGATGATAAAGATTTAATCTCTTTTGGACTTGTAAATGAAAAAGGATATTTGACCAATACCGGAGCATTGATTGCAGATGAAAGTCCTATTCGCTGGTCAAGATTATTTTGTACAAGATGGAATGGGTTAAATAAAAGTGGCGGCACAGTGGATGCAATAGATGATGCTGAATATGAGGGAAGTGTTATTTCTCTTATTGATAATGGAGAGGCTTTTATTAAGCGCAACGCAAAGATGCAGTGGAGAAAAACTGCAAATTCGAGAGAAGAGATGCCGGACTATGTAGAGCGCAGTTATCATGAGGCGCTCATTAATGCATTGGCACATCGTGACTATCTGGTAAATGGTAGTGAAGTTCATATAGATATCTATGATGATCGTATGGAAATCTATTCTCCGGGAGGAATGCCGGATGGTTCAATCATTCAAGATCGCGATCCGCTTTCTGTACCATCCACACGAAGAAATCCTGTTCTTGCGGATGTATTTAACCGACTTGGATACATGGAACGAAAAGGCAGTGGTTTTGGGAAGATTATAAGTGGTTATGAGTTCCAGATAAACTATAACGAAAGTAAAAAACCTTCTTTTCGGTCGGATAGATATCAGTTTACTGTTATATTGCCAAATTTGAATTATTATGTCCCTCAAGATGTCCCTCAAGATGTCCTTCAAGATGTCCCTCAAGATGAGTTAAATATTAAGATTGTAAATCTGATTAGTAAGGATAGTAAAATAAGTACAGCTAAGATGGCGAAGGCATTGGGAGTGAGTACTAAAACTGTTCAGCGCCATATCAAAGAGATGGATAATGTTTATTACGTGGGACGTGGTTTTAGTGGACATTGGGAAATCAAAGAATAAAAACTGTCTTATGTGAGCAAGCTTCCAAAGTCAGTTTTATATACAGGGATTAACAGAACCACCAAGCTATAAGTTATCGAATGATAATGCTCATTCACAGATCTGTAAATGGTCTCGTGAATGGGCATTTTTATTTGCATTTAAATAGATGAAAAAACATGCTGTAGATTTTGTTTACAACTGCGAGTACAATTATAGATGAATCAACATAGAGGAAATATATTATAAAAAAGAGGGGAAGCTATGCAGACAAGGCAGGAGGCAATACAATATTGCCATTCATTTCAAGATGTATATGAAGATTATCCTTTTCATGATGATAACTGGTGTGTCATGCGTCATAAGAAAAATAAGAAGACATTTGCTCTTATTTATGATAAAGACGGATATGTATGGATAAATGTAAAATGTGATCCGGAATGGAGAGAATTCTGGAGAAATGCTTTTGAATCTGTTGTTCCGGCTTATCATATGGACAAGACACACTGGAATTCTATTATCCTGGATGGCTCTGTTCCGGATAAAGATATCCGGCGGATGATTGGGGAAAGTTATGATCTGACGAAAGGAAAGAAAAAATGAGGATATTAGTAGATGCGGATGCCTGTCCGGTAGTGTCCATCGTAGAAAAAACAGCAAAGAAATATGAAATTCCGGTTGTTCTCTTATGTGATACAAACCATGTTTTATATTCAGATTACAGTGAAGTGATCACAGTGGGAGCCGGAGCCGATGCTGTAGATTTTAAACTGGTCAGTCTGTGCCAGAAGGGTGATATTGTTGTAACACAGGATTATGGTGTGGCTGCAATGATTCTGGGAAAAAGTGCTTACGGTATTCATCAGAGCGGTAAATGGTATACAAATGAAAATATCGACCAGATGCTGATGGAACGTCATCTGGCGAAGAAGGCAAGAAATGCAAAGAAAAAGCATCATTTGAAAGGTCCGGCAAAACGGACGGAGGAAGATGATCAACGATTTGAAGTATCTTTGGAGAAACTCATCTCAGTAGTAGATCGAAATCCCCTACTGAGACAAAATTAGAATGAGAATGAAAAAACCTCGCTATGGTAGAAATATAATATTGTTGATATAATCACTATATGGTTCGGAGGGATTGAAAAAGAGATAATATGACATGGAGGAATGATAGATGGTAAAACCGATAATGAAAGATGTGTTCTTTCTGGGACAAAAATCAGAACCTGCTACAAAGACAGATCTACAGGTAGGAAAGGATTTACAGGACACTTTACAGGCAAATCGTGCCGGTTGTGTAGGTATGGCTGCAAATATGATTGGTGTGAAAAAGAGGGTGATCATTGTAAATATGGGATTCGTAGATGTCGTGATGTTTAATCCGGTTCTTCTGAGCAAGGATACTCCATATGAAACAGAAGAAGGATGTCTATCGCTTACCGGTGTGAGGAAAACAACACGATATGAAAATATCGAAGTGGAATATTATGATATGAATTGGAAAAAGCAGCGGAAGAAACTGAGTGGATGGCCGGCACAAATTTGTCAGCATGAACTGGATCATCTGGAAGGCATTTTAATTTAAGAATATCAGATGGAATATGACTTCCGCTTCTTCAGGCGGTGAACAAGAAATATATATCAGTGGCGGGTGTCAATCCCCATCTGATATACGCTCCGCGAGGATGCGCAGGGATTCGGATTAGTGTTTTGTCTGCTTTGCAGACCCGAATCCCGCGCCAAGACTCGCGAGCGAGTCTTGAATAAAATTACGGGAGTGATCGATTATGGCATCGGAACGAACCGATGAATTATACAAGCTTTTACTGGGCAGAGGATATCCGAAAGAGTTCTGTGCGGAAATTGCCTATAGAAATATGAATACAGATTACACCGCCACCCGGATGCTTGGCTATTTGTACCGGGTAAGTGATCCCCGAATCGAGGATCTGGTGGATGAGATGCTTGCAATCTTAAGTGACAGAGATGCAATTATTCAGAAAAAAGAATTGGAATATGCCCAGGCTGTGATCAATGAGATTTACAGAAATGGATTGTAAAAAAAGTTTAGTAATTATGGTATAAGAAAAATGATTCGAAGATTTGAAACAAGAGATCTGGATGAGATAATGGACTTATGGCTTCATGCAAATATAGAGAGCCATTCTTTTATAGACGCAGATTA
>JAQYGS010000130.1 GCA_028722515.1 Clostridia bacterium
CCTACTGTACATACAAAGGATTTCTCTTCCGGCCAGGTTGCCTTATATACAATAGCTGCAGGAGTATCTTCTGAATATCCGCCCTCTATCAGTCTTCTGCTTAATTCTTCAAGCATTCCTGTACTTAAAAATATTACCATAGTCGCATGATGTGCTGCAAAGGACTGAATACTTTCTTTCTCCGGAACAGGAGTCCTGCCTTCCATTCGCGTAATAATTACACTCTGGGAAATATCCGGAAGGGTATACTCAAGATTCAGGGCGCTTGCCGCACCGCAGAAAGCACTTACACCCGGACAGTAATCATAGGAAATTCCCTTCTCATCCAGAATGTCCATCTGTTCTCTTATGGCTCCGTAAATGCAGGGATCTCCCGTATGGAGACGGACCGTTGTTTTCCCATCCGCTTCAGCTTCTTCAATCACCTGGATTACTTCCTCCAGAGTCATTTTTGCGCTGTTATAAATACTGCAGGTTTCTTTTGTGTAATCCAGAAGCCTGGGGTTTACCAGAGAGCCTGCATAAATTACAGTATCTGCTTCCTCCAGGTATTTTTTTCCTCTTAAGGTAATAAGGTCATCCGCTCCCGGACCTGCTCCCACAAAATGTACCATTTTATTTTTCTCCTTTACATGTTTGTTCATTTATTCTTCTTATCAGTTCATCTGCATCTCTTGTCTGTCCCAGATATCCATATGTGTTGGAAAAAACTACAGCTCCCAAAAGGATCTGCTCATATGAACGGTGATCCAGATAATACTGAATGCGTTCCATTACTTCTTTCATAGTCTGCTCAATAAGATGATACTGGTTCAGAAGATCAAGAGCCTCATCTGTAGTGGTACAGTTAAGAATTTGCCTTGCACAGGAAAGGGGTGCCCCTGCCCGTATGGCATTGGAAGCAAGGACCTCCATCCTTCCGTCAGCATGATGGGAATGGGTATTCATAATACCTGCAGCTACCTTTACAAACTTGCCGATATGTGCAACAAAAAGGATTCCTTTAACTCCTATATCCACAGCCATATCTATGGTATCTCCCACATAATTGCTGCATTTGATATTTTTTCATAAGGAAGCTCCATATGCTCACGAAGATAGTCTGCCCCATAATTTCCAGGTGTTGCCAGAATGTATTCTTCTCCCTGGGCATAATGCTGTTTCATCTCCACCCGGATGCTTTCCACAAGAGCAGTTTCGCTCATAGGCTCCACAATTCCTGATGTTCCCAGAATAGAGATTCCTCCTTCTATTCCAAGACGGGGATTAAAGGTTTTCTTTCCTATCTCTACACCTTCCGGAACAGAGATAGTAACCTTAAGTCCTCCTTCATAATCATATTTTTCTGCAGCCTGAGCCGCTTCCTTCATAATCATTGCCTTTGGAACCGGATTAATTGCTGCCTCGCCTATTTTCTGGGATAATCCCGGTTTCGTCACTCTGCCAACACCAATACCTCCGTCTACCAGGATGCCAGGCTCTTTTCTCTTTTCTACTCTGGCATAAACTATGATACCATCCGTAGTATCCGGATCATCCCCTGCATCCTTCTGAACCCCGCACACAACTGCATCCTGCTCTGTGTGAATATTTTTCAGTTCCAGATTCAGAAGAATACCTTTGGGAGTCATAAGAGATACCGTATCTTTCTGCTCGCCTCCAAGAAGAATTTCTGCTGCTCCTCTGCATGCTGCTGCCGCACAGGACCCGGTAGTATAGCCAAACCGCATTTTTTTATTTCCCCGGATGACATAGTAATCCTCCAGCCCATTCCTCATCTAAACAATCTCCATTCCTTTATGATTCCTGTGCCCTGGCCTTTGCCTGATTATATAGTTCGTCTGCCTCCTTTGCGCATCCAAACAGGGCACCGTATACTTTATACCACTCACATTTTGCAAGTTCATCCTTTTCATCTGCAGAACGGTCAACAAACATTGGTATATCCAGTTCCTGAAGCTGGTCTCCAAGTGTCTGCACAGCTTCATACTGTTCTGCTGCCGTCAGATTTTCTTCATCTCCTTTATGTGGAAGAATATCTGAAGATATAACTGCAAGGTCACATTTTTCCTTAATCAGCTCTTTAAAGTCAACATTCTTATAAGAGCCTGCATCAATTAACCTATCTTTATCCGTTATTTTTAACTGTTCAAGAATATCAAGAACATCTTTGGAATCTACAAATGCCTTTTTGGAAGGAATACGGATCACACAGGCTTCTTTTTCCACTCCTGCCGGAAGATCTGTGTCCTCTGCAGCCAGTACATAAAGGATTTTATCCTTACCAAATAAAGAAGTTTCTTCTGTCTTCTTGTCTTCAGCCTTTTCAAGCTCTTCATTCAAGTTAATTTCCAGAACTGCAATATCATTTTCATAGTAGTGCAGTTTAAAGTACCTGGCATGTTCCAGTTTAAGAGAACCTTTATAGGTAAGTCCTGTCAGTGTGGGAGCATCAGTTACTTTCTCAGTCTGACCAAGATTTCCTGCCACGACTCCTGATGTTTTCTGATCATTGGACTTATCTGTACCAGATCCGGCAGTTCTGGCAGCTTCCAGTCCAATATAAATTACATAATCAACCCAATGGGCTGCACTCATTTTTGTTGTCAAAGCACTGATCCTGTTATTGGCATTAAGCTGAACCGGGATTTCAAAGGTACTGGTGCCTGATGTATTGCCAATTGCAGAATACTGGCTTCCGTTAGCACTTACAACAGAATATCCATTACTTGCAAAAACAATTGTAGCATAAGCCTGACCGTTTTTCACTGTAATTTTTGTGCAGGAAATCCCTTTCAGACGTCCTGAACCCCCTGACCATGAAAAACTGTCCGGCGTATAAACACCGTCTTTAAGTCCTGTAGATGTATTCACAGCACTTGTAGCCCCATTTGAACTGCTTTGTGTATTATTTTCTGTATTTGACGGCTGCACAGGTTTTACAGGCTGCGGATTGTTTTCTCCATTATTGTTTTCTGTTTGATTGTTGTTTTCCTCCTCATCAGTCAAATCTCTTACAAACTTAAGTGAAGAAGAAGGAATGGTAATAGTACGGTCAAACCATTTATCATTCTTTTCAGAATGGGATGCAACCGTGATTGGCTTATCCAGAGCAGCTACAGGGATAGTATAGGTTCTCTGCTCCTTTCCTTCACTGTTTGTTACCACACCATCATATTTGATCCATTTTGACTGATCTGCTGCTGCTTTCGCTGCGGTTCCCATATACAGATAATCATAACCCGAACCACTTAAAGTAATATGAGCTGCCATCTTTCCTTTTTTAATTCTTAACTCACATTCTACTACTTTAAACATAGCGGCTCCGGTAGATGCCTCTGCAGAATAAATACCGTCCTTATTTTTAGATGGAGAGGTAGTAGGTGCAGGAGTCGGTTTTGGAGTAGATGTTGGAGCTGGTGTAGGCGTTGGCGCAGGTGTTTCCTGTGGTTTCTCCTCCTCAATCTCTTTTGGAATATAAAGATAAAGTTCCTGCTTTGAATACCACGTTCCGTCAGGTTTTCCTAGAGAAACCAGCTGGCTTGTACCTTTACAGGATTCCGGAAGTTCAAATGTAAACAGATATCCTCCTTCAGGAAGCTTCTTTCCCTCTATTACAGGTGTTTTATCTTCCACGTCCTTGCTGCCCAGGTAAATCTTATCATAATTTTCATTTGAAATCACAAGATTTACAGCGATTTTATCTTCTTTTGCAGTTGCTTTCGTCTCTGTCTGCACAGATGAAAACATCTTAAATTCTGTTCCGTCTTCTTTAATGACACTAACTCTGTCCTCTGCCGGTGTTACAGAAGGAACTTCCGGTTCTGGAGTCACTGTTGGTTCCGGTGTTACTGTTGGCTGTATTTCAGAAGCTGGAATCTGTATTTCCAGAGGCTTTGAAGTATAAGGCTCTCCATCTTTTGCCTTATATGGCACTATGGCCAGTCTTTTTCCCGCTGCATCAAAAGGAACAATAACAGTAAAGTTATAAGAACCAATGGTATTCAAATTACCTTCAAATGTTCCTGCTCCCTCTATATCAACTTTATTATAGGTACCTCGGTTTGCACAGAAAGAAATAAGGATTCCATTCGCTGTAACAGTAACTGAGGAACCTTCAATTCTCATCATAGGGAATTCTTCTTCACTTTGTGCATAAAACACTTTTACACCTGCGTCACCGGTTACAGGAGCTTCTGTATCATTCTCCTGTGTGGTGGGAGTTTCCATACCTTCTGCAGCCTTTGCAGCCTCCTGGGCCTCTGTAGTTTCCTCTTCCACAGTCTCTTCTTCTGTAGTTTCCTCTTCTGTAGTCTCCTCTTCCGCAGTCTCCTCTTCTGTAGTTTCCTCTTCCACAGTCTCTTCTTCTGTGGTTTCCTCTTCTGTGGTTTCCTCTTCTGTAATTTCTTCAACAGTCTCGTTTACTTTTTCGCTGTCTTCTCCATAAGCAGGTACAAAGGATCCCATTGTTATTGTTGCAGAAAGGGCAATTGCCAGTGCTTTCATTTTTTTCTGTTTTATTTTTCTTCTCATTTTTTTCTCCTTTCTTTTCCCTTTTCTATGTAATACGAACCCCTCCTGTTCGTGATTACTCATTCTAATCTCTTATAATTCTTCATCTGTTCAGCCTCTGAAATCAGATCTGCCATCCTTTTATTACAGGATCCCACAGATACTCCTGCATTGATTACTGCCTTAGATTTTTTCATCAGGGCAAGTGCTCTTTCATATGTTTCGTTACTGATTTCCTGAAAAGGTTCTTCTGTAATCACTTCACAAGCCAATACTTTTGCCACCTGATAATCAATGTCATTTGTATAGAGGATTCCTGCTGCAAAGGGTTGATTTTCCTTTTGAAGCCTGCGGAAAACTGGGATTCCCCTGCCGCATGAGGATAGAACAAATATTTCCGGATCTCCCTGTGGCTTTGGCAGCTCAATGCTTCCAAAGCAAGGATCATAATATCCCTTTTCAATATCATATAAGTTACGGATGATATCCTCTCTGAAAATTTCTTCCGGAACACCATAGGAAGAAATCGTCTCTCCTTTTACACAGACAATTTTATCGGAAATCTTCTGTGCAAGATCAATTTCGTGAAGTGACATAATTACTGTAATATGCTTTTCCTTTGCCATATTGCGAAGTATGGAAAGAAGCTCCAGTTTATGACGTATATCCAGAAAAGAAGTGGGCTCATCCAGAATAATAATATCAGGCTCCTGACAAATTGCCCTGGCAAGAAGGACTCTCTGTCTCTGTCCATCACTGACAGCACGAAAATCCCTGTTGGCAAGTTCCAGTGCATGGACTGACGTCAACGACTCAGCCACTTTTTTCTCATCTTCCTGTGAAAGGATTCCAAGTTTGCCAGTATACGGGTAGCGCCCGGTAGCAACAACATCATGGCAGGTCATCATTTCAGGTTTCAGACGGTCTGTAAGCACCACTGCCATTTTGGTAGACAAATCTTTGAAAGAATATTTGTGCATATCGCTCTCATCAAGGATCACAGATCCTCCTATGAGTTTCAACTGCCTGGTAATACTCTTAAGTATGGTTGATTTACCTGCTCCATTTGGGCCGATGAGAGTAACGATTTCCCCCTTTTCCACATTGATGCAGATGTCATGAATCAGCGTTTTGCGGTCATATCCCACTGCCATATCCTTTGTCTGTAAATAATAATCAGCCATCTTATTTTCCTTTCTTCTTCAGCATCATAAAAATTACGATCGGTGCACCAAAAATAGATGTTACCGTACTGATATTAAGCTCCCTGGGTGCAAAAGCCAGACGTGCCACCAGATCACAGAACATACAGAAAACTCCGCCCCCAAGGAAGGTTGCAGGAATTACAATGAGTGGTCTGGCTGTATTGAGAGCTTTTTTTACAAGGAAAGGAACTGCAATGCCCACAAAGGAAATAGGCCCTGCAAAAGCAGTCACAGTTGCAGAAAGGATACTAGATAACACCAGTATGGTTACACGAAAAAATTTAATGTTAACTCCCATACTCTGTGCATATGCCTCACCCAGTTGAAAAGCCCCTATGGGTTTTGACAGCATAAACGTAAAAATTACAGTAATGCTGATAACAACAGCAGATACCTGAAGATTACTCCAGGACATACCGGAAAAGCTTCCCTGTGACCACCCATGAAGGTTAATAATATCAGAATCTTCCGCAAAGTTGATAATAAAATCCGTAACAGCAGAACATATGTAACCGATCATAATTCCACCTACAAGAAGAGTGGCCATATGGTTGATCCTTTTGGAAAAAAGAAGGATAAATCCAAGTGAGATCATGGAACCGATAAATGCGGCAATGATCAGAGTATAAGAAGATACTACATTATATCTTTCTATAAAATAAATCATGGCAAGAGCAACAACCATTTTTGCTCCCGAGGAAATTCCCAGTACAAAAGGTCCTGCAATAGGATTTTCAAAAAATGTCTGGAGAAGAAATCCTGATAATGAAAGGGCTCCTCCCAGAATCGCTGCCATAAGAATACGTGGGATACGGATTTTCCAGATGATGTTATAATTCATATCATCTGCTTCTCTCAGAAAAATAATTCTGAATATCTCTTTCATAGAAATATCCACATTTCCGGAATTAATATTCACAATTGTGATCACTACAAAAAGCACGAGAAACAGTGCAAATACTGCCACATACCGCAGACGCCTTCTGGCATTTACGACATGAAAATCTTCCTGTTCCATACTGTTACTGCTCATAAATCCTCCTAACAGGGAGCCGGTAAGGACTTCCCTTATTCCTTAATCTACTTTTGTCAGAAAAGTCATCTGATCCAGATCCTGACCTGTAACCAGATGGTTAAAATCCAGGATCAGATTTGCTGCAATATCTGTAGCCTGAAAAAATGCCTTATCCGTCGTCCACACATTTCCTTCTTTTACAGCTTTAAAATCTGCGAAAAGTTCGCTCTGGGACAAAAGCTCATCCACACTCTTTATGGGATCCGCAATCGTTGCATTATATACAAGGAAGTCTGCATCTTTTGCCTGAGCATAAAACTGCTCCATAGAAAGTGTAATGGATGAAGATGTAGATGTGTCAGCTTCATCACTCAGATCATCAAAGGCATATCTGGCGCCGGCAATATTGATCATATTCACAATATAATCATCTGTTTTTCGTACAACAACTGTTCCTTCTGAATTTACGTAAAAGAAAGCAATGGTTTTTCCTGTGTTTTTAAAACCTTCAAGATCATCCACAATTTTTTTCTGTTTTTCAAAAAAATCATAGGCCTCCTGTTCTTTGTCCATCATTGCTCCATAAAATTTGATCCACTCTGTTCGCCCAAGTGTTCCTTTCTCATAACTGGCTCTCTCGATCAGCACCGGAATGTCCAGCATTTGTATCATTTCCTGTACCTTGGGTGTATGTAAAAGCATAGTAGATTCCAGGGCAAGGTCGCAGCCCTCATTTACAAGCATTTCATAATCAGGTTCGCTGTATTTTCCTGCAAAAAGCATGTCCCCATTATTGATTGCCTCCACGGTTTCATCAATATACCACCCATTGGCATCTGTTCCGACCAGACGGATACGGTCCATACAGTCCAGTGCACGAAACAGTGCCATAGCTGAAGTTGCCTGCAGATAAATTTTATTAAGGGGCTGCTTAAGTACAACAATATCCTGGGAAAGTCCCTCCGGAACCTGTGACCCTTCCGGAATCAAAAGGAACTCACCACTGTCATAAACATCCAGAAGAGTATAATCATCTTCATAGTAAAAAACATCAAAACATTCTGCATAATCCAGCTTCATCTGTCCGATACACTGTAGTCCCGCCACGTCAGGAGCATTCTGTGCCTCTTCCAGGTAGTCACATTCTTCTGCGCCCTGAACCGACTGTACATTCCACTGGGAAGTTCCTCCTGCCAAAACTGCAGCTGTCAATACCACTGCAAGATTCTTTTTCAGATGTAATCTTTTTTTCTTTTGCATTTACATTTCCTCCAAATATAATTCTAAAAATTATTTGAGCTCAGGGCATGAGAAAGAATCCTGCGCGGAGCGTTTTTTTATGTCATAGGAATTAGAAATCTTCATAGAACAATATGGAGTACTTTCCTATGACATAAAAAAAACCTGCTTATGTAAAGCAGGATGTAAATCTGGAATCTGTGGGAGATATCCCAGGAACAGGTTTTTTACTTTACACGGAAGCCCAACCATAATACAAAGCAGGTTTCCTGACTTCAGAATCTTCGCTTCATCTCTCCTTCTCACAAAAATCATGCAATGGATAACTGAGATGTGGCTCCTCTGTTACAGTGACCGGATCGCTCAGGACTTACACCTGATTCCCTTTTATCAGTTTCACAAAAGAATAAAACTGCACTTTGTACTTCTATATGAAATTTTCTGAAATTGCCTAAAATGAATATATCACCCTGACAGTTTTTTGTCAATAATTACTTATTTTTCAAGTCTTTCAGATTACTTTATGCTTCAGCCATTTCCTGCTGTGAAAACGCAGTGCAAAAACAACTGCCCGCACTGTCCAGTCCGTAAACATACCAATCCATACCGCCATAGGTCCAAATCCTCTGAAACGAATGAGATAAACGCACAGACAGTACCGAAAAGTCCACATAGAAATACAGGAAATGAGCATGGAAAATTTCACATCTCCTGCTGCCCTTAGGCCATAAGCAGGAATAAAAGCCCAGGTCCACACAACAGGCTTTACAACAGTAATCCAGCACATCATATGGAAACACATTTCTGCACTTTCCCTCTCCATTCCTCCCAGTCTGGTAACAGGAACAGTCAGGGCAAAAACAAGCAGACAGCTTCCTGCAACAACGATCTCAGCCAAAAGACAAAGTTTCTTTATGTAATAAACTGCTTCATCCTGTCTTCCTGCTCCCAGACATTGTCCCACCACTGTCATCAGTCCGATACCCACACCAACAGCTGCAATACCATTTAGATTCTCCAGAATATTAGTCATAGCCTGTGCAGCAATGGCAGCTGTTCCAAGAGTAGATACAGAAGACTGTATGGCAAGTTTTCCCAGCTGAAACATACTGTTTTCCACTCCGGAAGGAATTCCCAGAGTAAGGATTCTTCTGACCATTTTCCAATCCGGACGTATTTTAAGATAGTTCCTGACCACAACAGGCTGTCTGTCCATACGAAGCTGAGAAAGCACCACAACTGCACAGAAGATTCTGGATACCAGTGTGGAAATGGCAGCCCCTGCCACTCCCATATGAAACAGGAAGATCAAAACGGCATTTCCTGCTATATTTATTACATTTGATATCACGGAAACAACCATAGGACCTCTGGTATTTCCCTGAGAACGGAAAATTGAAGCCCCTGCATTATACAATGCTATAAACGGAAAGGACAAAGCTGTGTAAAAGAAATAAGTTCTGGAAGCAGACATTACATCCGGCTCTACCTGTCCGAAAATGAATTTAAGGAGCGGTGTGCGAATTCCCAGGCATATGGCCGTTACTCCGGCGGAAATTACAAAAATAATAAACAGGACCTGCCCTGCTGATTTATTTGCCATACTGAAATTCTTCTGTCCTATGTACTGAGAGCATACAATGGCCCCTCCTGCGGCAAGAGCAGAGAAAGCCTGTATCACAAGTATATTAATGGAATCTACAAGAGATACAGCTGAAATAGCTGCAGAACCTACATTGCTGACCATCATTGTATCTATGGTTCCCATCAGTGAATTCAGGACCTGTTCAAATATTGCCGGAATCAAAATTGTCCGTAAAATTTTATTGGAAAACATATGCTGCTGTTCTTCCATGTTTGTCCCCCATAAATGTATTATTTTTAATCCGTTTCGTATTATACACTGATTTTTTTTAATTTCCAGTATTTTCTTGTAATGTTAAGAGAAGTCTGCTAGAGTATGTTTACAGCTTTTATTCGTGGAGAAAAATATGCAGAGAACTATAGAATACCTGATCACTTCAAAAGATACCGGAAAAAACATACTGGAATTTCTCAAAACCCAGGGATATTCCCGTCATATTTTAAGCACTATGAAAAACACAGGTAATGCCATCTCCTTAAACGGATGCCATGGATTTGGCCGCAGTATCCTGAAAGAGGGTGACAGGCTTAATATCCTTATACCAGAGGATTCCAGGGATGAACAGGCCATTCTTCCTACCCGGATGGAACTGTCTGTTTTATATGAAGATGAGGATATTATGGTGATCAATAAGCCTTCCAATATGCCTGTTCATCCTTCTGCAGGAAATTATACAAATACTCTTGCCAATGGAACAGCCTGGTATTTTGCCCAAAAAGGGCAGAACTTCGTCTTTCGCTGCATCAACCGCCTTGACCGGGATACTACCGGTGCTCTGATTCTCGCCAAAAATCCCTTAAGCGCAGCTATTCTCTCAGCCCAGATGAAAGCAAGACAGATCAAAAGGACCTACCTTGCCCTTGTTGAAGGGATTCCTGATAAATCCGGCACCATAAACGCTCCCATAGCCCGAATGGATGGCTCCGTAATCACCCGGGAGGTTAACTTTCAGACAGGAGAACCTGCAGTCACTCATTATGAATGTCTTGCCACAGGCCCTTTATATTCTCTTTTAGAACTGCATCTTGAAACAGGACGCACCCATCAGATACGGGTACATTTAAACTATATAGGCCATCCTCTTCCCGGTGACTATCTCTACAATCCTGATTACAGAAAAATACAGCATCAGCCTCTTCACTCCTATCAGCTGGAATTTACTCATCCTATCACCAAAAAACCGATGCTTTTTACAGCACCGGTTCCTGATGACTTTATTTCCGCGTTTTATTGATGATCATTCCTGTCTGAAGTCTGTTTATTCTTTTTATATATTACAAGCAGCCCTTTCAGAAGAAGATTCTCATCCAGGATAATCTTACGCTTACAATATGGCACTATTTTTTTAGCAAGACCTCCTGTAGCAATCACTGTAGTCTTCTGGCCAAGTTCTTCTTCTATCCGGTCAATGATTCCGTCCAAAGCTGCAGCACTGCTGTAAAGCACGCCACTCTTCATACACTCAATGGTATTCTTCCCGATAATGTGCCTTGGCGCATCAATACTGATTCCACTTAGCTGTGAAGCCCTCGCAGTAAGCGCATCCAGAGATACTCCCACCCCCGGAAGGATCATGCCTCCAATATACTGTTTCTTATCATTGACAACGGATACTGTTGTGGCCGTACCCATATCGATCACAAGAAACGGCACCTGATATCCTGCAAGTCCTGCCACAGCATCTGCCACAAGATCAGCTCCCAGCTGTCCCGGATTATCCATCATAATATTAAGACCTGTCTTCACTCCCGGGCCAAGCACCATAACTTCTTTCTTCAGAATCTTCTCTGCAGCAAGTCTGGCAATATTGGTAATCTGGGGCACAACCGAGGAAATAATACATCCCTCGATCTCTGTCCTGTTTATATGATAAATATCAAGTACTGTTTTCAGGTCTACTGCATATTCCAGTTCCGTTTTGGTCCGGACCGTGGACAACCGTTCCGTAAAATAAACCTGTTCATCATCAATACATCCGACTACAATATTGGTATTTCCAATATCAATTGCTAAAATCATAATTTTTTTCTCCAATCAGATGAGCCTTGGTAAGTGCTGCTCCGACAGCTCCTGTAATCACAGTGGAAGAAACCATCTCACACACTGCATTTATTCCCACAAATGCGCAACAGAACAGGATTACATTTCTGCCTCCAATAAGTCCCTGCACATACTCTGTATTTCCAAAAAGTCCAACAAGTGCTGCCATAAAAAACAGAGTATTTAAAAATGCTGCAAAGAACCCGGTTACTGCACAGGATACGTAGGCGTTCATTTTTTTACGGACTGCCCTGTAAATAAACCCGATGCAGATTCCGAAAAGAAGTCTGGGAACAAATCTCTGAATAAATGCAAGTACCGGATTAATGCTGAAAAGCATAGCCCCCATTGCACTTGTTCCACCGATTCCAATGCACTGTCCAAAACTTGTAAGACCAAAAATCGCTCCTGTGACAGCTCCTCCCACAGGTCCCAGAACTACTGCACTGATGGCTACAGGTATCATATTAAATGATATAGCCAAAGGCCCGATATTCAGGTATCCCAGGGGCGTGTAGGCCATAAGCAGAAGTATACCTGCCATAAGGCCAAGAATTGTAAGCTGCGTTGTTGTGAATCTTTTTTTCTCCATGTTTTTCCTCCTTGTTACTGTTCCGTCCAGGTCCCTCACCTTTCTCGGATACAATACGGTGCTGGAAAGCGGAATATCCTTTTTTTCCGCTTTTCTTAAATTAACAGGTTGCCTCTCTTATTCAGATGTAAGAATAAGAATTTTATCCAGGATCTTAAAGGCTGCATCCTCCTTACTCATAAGCGGGAGTGACACTTCCTCATCCTGTGTAATCAGAGTCAGCACATTGGTATCCCCCTGAAATCCGGCACCTTCAACTTTCACATTGTTGGCAGCCACCATATCAAGGTTCTTTTTCATCAGCTTGGCTCTGGAATTACCCACAAGGTTCTGCGTTTCCATGGAAAAACCACACAGAAACTGTCCTTCTCTTTTATGTTCCCCAAGATATTTAAGAATATCTTCTGTTCTTTCCAGTTCAATGCTCATCTGGCCGTCACTTTTCTTTATCTTCTCATCACTTACTGATTTCGGCCTGTAATCCGCAACAGCAGCGGCTTTAATGATAATATCCTGTTCCTCGCTCACTGAGGTTACTTCCCGGAACATATCCTGTGCTGTAACAACAGGAACATACTTTACAAAAAGAGGCGGATCTATGGCAGTACGTCCGCTTACAAGGGTGACGTCTGCTCCCCTCAGCATTGCCGCTCTGGCAATAGCATATCCCATTTTTCCCGAAGAATGATTCGTAATGTACCTGACCGGATCTATGGCCTCCTGTGTAGGACCTGCAGTAACAAGGACTTTCTTTCCCGCCAGATCCTTAGGATGTGCGATCTCTCTTTCTATATAGGCAAGTAATGTATCAGGTTCAGGCATTTTACCTGCGCCCGTATCCCCGCAGGCCAGATGGCCGACGGCAGGAGGGATCACTTCAAATCCGTAATGTTCCAGTATTTTAAGATTATCCTGTACCACAGGATTCTCAAACATATTGGTATTCATAGCAGGAGCAATGATCTTCTTACATTTACATGCCATAACAGTCGTCGTCAGCATATCATCTGCGATACCATGGGCAAGTTTCCCGATCACATCCGCACTTGCAGGTGCGATCATAACCACATCTGCCTTCCTGGCAACAGACACATGCTCAACCTGAAACTGAAAATTCCGGTCAAAGGTATCCACAAGACATTTATTTCCTGTAAGTGTCTCAAAAGTGACAGGAGAGATAAACTTTGTAGCATTGTCAGTCATAAGTACCTGCACATCGGCATGAAGCTTCTTCAGTGCACTTGCCAGATTTGCAATCTTATATGCGGCAATACTGCCTGTCACACCTAATAATACCGTCTTGCCCTTAAGCATAAATCTACTCTCCTTTTCCCGGAAAAATGGTTCATTTACATACCGGTTTATTATATCTCATATCAGGCAGGTTATGCAAGATGGTATTTCACAAAAAATGAGAGAGGCAAATCAACCTCCGGGGCGCACTGCGTTTCCTGTTCCCGCTGGGTGACTTGATCTATAACCCCGAACATGACAGTCCGTGAAAACTATTTTGCCAATTAAGTGGAACATACACCGCGGATCTATCGGATGAAATACATAGGAATCCGGACAGGGAAAT
>JAQYGS010000131.1 GCA_028722515.1 Clostridia bacterium
TAGCAGGGACAGCTATTGAGCACCGAAATACCATACTCCAGAAGGGCGATGCTGTTGCCTGAGCAGAAGCCAACATGTGGGTTTATCGTCATGGTGAGATTTCACACACTTCTGCGGTGTCGGAAAGACCTGTTCATGCTATACAAGGATTTCAAGTCAACAGGTGGTCGGATGCCCGAATACCCAGCCGGCAAGAAGGGTGGAAATTCCGAAAGATAACGGGAAAACCCGTCCACTGAATATTTATTGTTACGAAGACAAGCTGGTACAGGAGGCATCGAAAAGGATACTGGAAGCGGTGTTTGAACCGCACTTCTATGATGAAATGATGGGATTCAGACCAAACAGAGGGTGCCATCAGGCCCTGAGCATGCTGAATGGAATGATAATGTATCGAACAGGCTACATTGTAGAATCCAGAATCAAGGACCCAAACATAACCAGACTCATAAGACGGTTGCTCAAAGCAGGGATTATGAATGGATTTAGCTACGAAGAAACAGAAGAGGGCTCAGGACAGGGAAGTGTATGTTCTCCTATACTATCATGCATGTACATGCATTATGTGCTACTGTGGTGGTTCAAGGAGAAGATACAGCCTGAGATGAAAGGATTCTGTGGAATCGTAAACTATGCCGACGAATTAGTATGCTGCTTCCAATACAAGGAAGAAGCTGAAAGATTCTATGAACGTCTGAAACATAGGTTGAAACACTTTGGATTGAGCCTGGCGGAGGAAAAGAGCAGACTGATAGAGTTTGGGCGGTTTGCCGAAACCAACAGAAAGAAAAGAGGGGAAGGAAAACCGGAGACCTTTGATTTCCTGGGCTTTACAGACTACTGCTCGACAAGTAAGAACGGTAAATTCAGAGTGAAGAGGAAAACCAGTAAAAAGAAATTTGCAAAGAAATGTAAAGAGGTACACAGAAAGATTGGTGCAATGCGTACTCTTGGAACAGCGGCCATCATCAAGAAAGTGAACCAGATACTTACTGGATATTTTCATTACTATGGAATCATAGACAACAATGCTAAGAACAAGAAGTTCAGATATAACGTGTTAAAGAGTTTATTCTATTGGCTGAACAGGCGTAGTCAGAAGAAGAGCTATACATGGGTAAGATTTCTACAAATGATTGATGAAGCTTATCCTATCATTGAAGCAAAGGTCTATGTGAATCTGTTTAAAATCAACTGTGAACAATCAGTTTCGTAAAGAGCCGGATGCGGGAAAGCCGCACGTCCGGAATTTCTGTGGGGGCATGCTCAGTAATGGGTGCGTCTACTCGACCCGTAAATCTGAAGTAATAAATTTTTCTTTATAATTTTAGAATATTCATAAAAATATTCCGTTACCTGACCCCAATATGCTCTTATATTTTTCTACAGCTTTTTTGAGAGAACGGATTGCATTCAGATAGGTTCAATGATATGATTGTCCTGCAGCGTAACTGCTGTGGGAAAGTGCCCATGACAGGTGGTAGCCTCCCTAACCAGTGGAACCGGCTTGCCGGAATACAACGGAAGGGAGGTGGTGCGTATGACAGCCTATGAGACCATTATGGTTTTCCTTGGAATATTAGCTCTGCTGATATCCTTTGGTGGCTTACTCATTGCATTGCTTACCTTTCTCGATAAGAGAAATAAGCGAAAATAAAAATGCCTATCCTGTCTGACACACAGGATAGGCGGTGTCCGTAAGGACATTAAACCATCTTGGGTGGCATCCACTTTGGAGTGGGTGCTTTTCCTATCCCTAATATACCACCAGTCTATCTGATTTTCAATATAGTTTTTCAAAATAGACGGGATGCACTTGGAAATGTGGAAAAAGCCAGCCCCGCTTTCTATTATATTCATTATTAAAAGAATAATTCCAAACAGAGAGGCACAGTAGGGACAGGTACCGTTAATCTGAAGTAATAAACTTTTCTTCATAATTTTAGAATATTCATAAAAATATTCGGTTACCTGACCCCGCTGTTACGCTGTTACCACTGTTAATATTTTGTGGATGTGTGGTAAAATTATCCCTATATTAAAATGGTTATTTTTAGACAAAATTCCCTTTGATTTTTTAAATACTTTGCGATAGAATATATCTACAACGTGTAGCACACAAAGCGTAATTCCGGTTGCATACTTGTGTTACACGTTATTTTTTGCGTGTTGCCATTGGCGTAATTCCAGCGTTTCAAAGGCACACGCATTTTTTATTGTAAATAGAAAAGCAGAAAGAGAGGTAAAGAATGAGTACAAATTCAAATCAGTTTTTGGGGACTGAGCGTATCGTAAAATTGATGAAACAGTACGCTATTCCCTGTATTATTTCACTTCTGGTCGGAGCATTATATAACATCGTTGACCAGATATTTATAGCTAATGCATCCTATCTTGGCTCTTATGGTAATGCAGCGAACACGGTAGTATTCCCTCTGACAGTTATTGCACTTGCGATTGCAGTTATGATCGGAGATGGATGCTGTGCATTCGTAAGTTTGAGCCTGGGAAAAAATGAACCGGATAAAGCCAAAAAGAGTGTTGGAAACTCTGTAGTATTAATGATCGTAAGCAGTTTGCTATTATGTGCTTTGTATCTGATATGCAGTGATCAGATTATAGCGATGTTTGGTGGGACTGTAAATGGTGAAACGTTTAGACATTCCAAAGAGTATTTCTTTTATATTTCTCTTGGTATTCCATTTTATATGTTTGGTCAGGCAATGAACCCAATCATCCGTGCAGATGGAAATCCAAAGTTTGCAATGGTGTCCACACTTGCAGGTGCAGCATTGAACATCATCCTTGATCCTATTTTTATCTTTGTATTTAAGTGGGGAATGATGGGAGCTGCTGTTGCGACTGTGATTGGCCAGATAGTTACAGCAGTTCTTGCTGTCTGGTATCTGTATCATATGAGACTGGTAAAACCGAAAAAAACGGATTTTTCCATGGACTGGAACGTATCAAAAAAGACGCTGATCCTTGGCGCGACAAGTTTTCTGTCTCAGATTTCACTTGTTGCTGCGATGGCAGCGATCAACAACATGATTAGAAAATATGGTGCAATGGATCCAATATTTGGTCAGGAGCAGTATGCACAGATTCCAATGGCAGTTGTGGGCATTGTTATGAAATTCTTCCAAATTGTCATTTCAATTGTTGTAGGTATGGCTGCAGGCTGTATTCCGATTGCCGGATATAACATGGGTGCTGGTTTAAAGGAAAGAGTAAAGGAACTGTTTACAAAATTACTTCTTGCTGAAGCAAGTGTAGGCGCAGTTGCTCTTATTATTGTAGAATTATTCCCGGGGCAGTTGATTACAATCTTTGGTGCGGCTAATGAGAGTGTTTATTATACAGATTTTGCATTAAAAGCATTCCGTATCTATCTGTGTATGATGATATTTGCTTGTGTGAATAAGGCTTGTTTTATTTTCTTACAGGCTATGGGAAAAGCGGCAGCTTCTACAGCGCTTTCCATGATCCGTGAGATTGTATTTGGGGTAGGATTTGCGTTGACACTTCCATTACTTTTTGGATTGGATGGAGTGCTTTATTCTATGCCAGTATCAGATATTCTGACATTTTTGATTGCATTATTTTTAATCCGAGGAACATATAACGAATTATCAGTAAAGGAAGTGTAAGCAAATGAGCAACAGAGTGATTACAATCAGTCGTGAATTTGGCAGTGGCGGACGTACGATTGGAAAAAGAGTAGCAGAAAAATTGGGTATCCCTTGTTATGATGCGGAACTGATTCAAAAAATTACAGAGGAAAGTGGATTTAAAGCAGATTATATCAAGGAAGAGGGTGAGGATGCAGCATCCGGGTGGATGTCTCCATTTTTGACAAACCGAGCTTTTGGCCCAACAAATCAAGATAAAATGTGGACAATACAGCATAAGATTATTACAGACCTTGCAGAAAAAGGTTCCTGTGTTATTGTTGGACGCTGTAGCATTGGGGACAGGTAGTGCGCCCTGCAAGGGCTTGAAATAATACAGGTGGAAATCCTGTCTGGTAAGGAATTAACCACTCCACCAGAAGTGAGTTTTGAGTTGCTAACGGTAACTTTAGTAGCTAAGCGTAAACAACGAGATAGCAGGGACAGCTATTGAGCACCGAAATACCATACTCCAGAAGGGCGATGCTGTTGCCTGAGCAGAAGCCAACATGTGGGTTTATCGTCATGGTGAGATTTCACACACTTCTGCGGTGTCGGAAAGACCTGTTCATGCTA
>JAQYGS010000132.1 GCA_028722515.1 Clostridia bacterium
GAAGAATCTGGAAGATAGCGGAAGCCATCCGCAGAAACATTCCTCAGGAAGAGATTCATCAGATTACCAAAATAGATCTGTGGTTTATTGATAAAATTGCGGTCCTGGTGGAAATGGAGCAGTCTCTTAGGACACAGGAACTTACAAAAGATCTTCTTCTGGAAGCAAAACGTATGGAATTTCCAGATTATATTATTGCCGGCCTTTCGGGAAAAACAGAAGAAGAAATCAAAAATATGCGTCATGAGATGGGAATCAGAGCTGCCTATAAGATGGTGGATACCTGTGCTGCAGAATTTGCTGCAGAAACTCCGTACTATTATTCTGTATACGGAGATGAACAGACAGAAAATGAAGCATCTGCCACACCAGGCAAGAAGAAGATCCTTGTTCTTGGTTCCGGTCCTATCCGTATCGGACAGGGAATTGAGTTTGACTTCTGTTCTGTACATTGTACCTGGGCCTTTGCAAAGGAAGGATACGAAACTATCATTATCAATAACAACCCGGAAACAGTCAGTACGGACTTTGATATTGCAGACAAGCTTTATTTTGAACCTCTTACACCGGAAGATGTGGAGAATGTGGTAAACATTGAGAAACCAGATGGA
Organism: Clostridia bacterium; assembly: GCA_028722515.1. Lineage (GTDB taxonomy): Bacteria > Bacillota > Clostridia > Lachnospirales > Lachnospiraceae > Blautia_A. Next base: position 612 of record JAQYGS010000132.1, read on the forward strand.
GCAGTAGTTCAGTTTGGCGGACAGACGGCTATCAAGCTGACTCAGGCATTGTTGAAGATGGGTGTAAAGATTCTTGGAACCTCAGCTGAAGACGTGGATGCAGCAGAGGACAGAGAACTTTTTGACAATATTCTTGAACAGTGTCATATTCCAAGACCCAAAGGACATACAGTATTTACGGCTGAAGAAGCTAAGAAAGCTGCCAATGATCTGGGCTATCCTGTACTTGTTCGTCCTTCCTATGTGCTGGGAGGCCAGGGTATGAGAATTGCTGTCAGTGACGAGGACGTAGAGGAATACATCGGCATCATTAACCAGATCGCACAGGAACATCCTATTCTTGTGGATAAATATCTTCTTGGAAAAGAAATCGAGGTGGATGCAGTCTGTGACGGAGAGCAGATTCTGATTCCGGGAATCATGGAGCATATTGAGCGTGCAGGCATTCATTCCGGAGACAGTATTTCTGTATATCCGGCTCAGACTATCAGTGAAAACGCAAAAAAAACCATTGCAGATTACACAGAGCGTCTTGCCAGGGCGCTTCATGTGATTGGTATGATCAACATCCAATTCATTGTATGCGGGGAAGAAGTTTATGTAATCGAGGTAAATCCGCGTTCCAGCCGTACAGTACCATATATCAGCAAGGTGACAGGCATCCCCATTGTTCCACTGGCTACCAGGGTAATTCTGGGTCATAAACTGAAAGACATGGGATATAAGCCAGGTCTTCAGCCGGAGGCAAAATATTTTGCAATCAAAATGCCGGTATTTTCCTTTGAAAAAATACGAGGGGCAGATATCAGTCTTGGACCTGAGATGAAGTCAACAGGCGAATGCCTGGGTATCGCTGAAACATTCAATGAAGCACTTTACAAGGCCTTTCTTGGAGCAGGAATCCATCTGCCCAAATACAGGAATATGATCATCACTGTGAAAGATGAAGATAAGCAGGATATTATTCCGATTGCAAGAAGATTTGAAGCACTGGGCTACAGAATCTACGCAACACTTGGTACTGCAAAGGTGCTGAAGGAAAATGGAATCAGGGTGATCAGAACCAATAAACTGGAGCAGCCTGCACCTAACCTGATGGATCTTATTCTCGGACATAAGATCGATGTGATCATTGACACTCCGCCTCAGGGAGTAGAGCACCAGAGAGATGGTTTCCTGATCAGACGAAATGCCATTGAAACCGGAGTAAATGTGCTTACTTCCCTGGATACTGCTGAGGCACTTGTAACAAGTCTGGAAAATACGGATCTTCATAATCTGTCTCTGATTGATATTGCAACAATTGCAAGAAGGTAAGGGAATATAATATGAACTTTTTTGAACTTTTAAAAGTTATTTTTCTGGGTATTGTGGAGGGCATTACAGAATGGCTTCCCATCAGCAGTA
>JAQYGS010000133.1 GCA_028722515.1 Clostridia bacterium
AGCATTGTTTACTTAGACAAGAGCACGAAACATATGTATGAGCTGAACAATAAGGTACGTCTGATCGATGTATCAGCCTTCCCGATTAAGAACGCTGACGAATTCGTTGGATTTATCTGCGGTATTCTGTCACAGGATCATGATCTGGAACAGGTCTATCTGGACAGCTTCCTTAAGGTTGCAAAACTGGAAGGTCAGGATATTACAGGCACATTACAGCAGCTGGATGATATTGGTAAACAGTTTAACGTTACCTTCGTTATCAGCATGTCTTTGGATAAAGAAGAAGTTCCTGAAGTTTTCCATGATAAAATCAGCGTAGCTTTATAATATTTACTTTTAATTCTACATATGAATGCAAAAAAGATATCTGCATGTTTACATCGTGCAGATATCTTTTTTTTATGTTGCAAAAGCAACCCGCCGCAGGCGGAGAATCCTGTATAGCAGGATTCTTTCTCGTGAAAAGAGGTAGCTCTTTGTTGGCATAAAGAAGTATATGGACCGGGTTACTCATCAGACAGTATGCAGGAGTATGAAAAATTCCCGCCCAGCCTTAACGCTGGGCGGGGTAATGTACTTATTCATATTGAGTGCAGAGTCCAGAAGTCCATTATCACGGATGCCGTCTGAGCCGCCTGATTCAGATATCAGAGCAGAGTGGAGCAAAAAATTTGTCGTTTGCTCAATACTCTCATTTGGCCAGTTCCCCGTAAACATGTTTATTTCGCTGCATTAGTTTGTTGGACGCTGCGAGGACGTCATCATCAGATGCTTCCTGCATAGAATCAGCTTGGTTGAATTCATAGATGATATAACGAGGAGCGTTATTCTTCATAATAACAGCCGAGCCGTATTGGTCAACAAGCCGGGCCACTTTGGAAAAGTTCTGATTCGCAAGGGAAATTGGGACAATAGTCTTTGTATCGATGTTCATGATATCGACCTCCTTTCACATATAGTACATGCAAATATTAGGATAAAATCAACCTAAAATAAGGGAACCTGTTCTCTTTTTTAATTTTACTCTGCCCACAAAAAATGCCACATCTTGCAAGGAACCTGTAAAGAAACGTATGATAGATATAAGAAAAAAGAGGGAAGGTATGACAATGATTAAAAAATGTAAAAAATGGATTGCTCTTTTATCAGCACTGATGCTCGCAGTGCAGCCTGTTTCCGCCGTGTCAGTGCAGGGAGCAGAGAGCTTTCAGCAAGCAACTTTGAAAACATCGGATACAAAATCAAAAATGAAACCTGTAAAAATCACCGTATTAGATGGGTATGGTCAATCCGTATATTGGTACAAGCTTATGGATCTAAAACTGGAAAACAGGATGTATATGGAATATGAGACCAGGCCATCAAATAGTGTAGTGTTTAGAGTTACTTATCAGGATGGTTCTACTTTTGCGAATTGTTGTTCTGGCAGTTCAAAAAGATATACAGATTCTTATGGAAATGTATATGATTGGAAAATTTTCTCAGGAAATACCGAGATAAAATCTGATGCACCACTTTCAGTAGGAAAATATCAGATCAGAATTTGCTGTGGAGATCTTATAAGTGAAAATGCCTTTGAATTTACAGTGAAAGGATTAGATGAACTTCCCATTCTTCAGGAAAAAGAAGGACGTTTTAGTATTCAGGTAAAAAATGAAGGAAACTGGGAAGAAGGTTTTGCACCAAATGAAACCTATAATTATGTAAAATTCATTCCCCAGAAAACAGGTATTTACGGAATGAATTCAACAACCACCTGGTCCAATTTCCCAAACGTAACCATATTTGATTCTCAGTTTAAAAGAGTGAAAGATAACTATGTGATAGACCCAGATCATTATTGCTGTGTGGAATTCAATCCTACGAAAGGATCTGTTTACTATGTAGCAGGCATATCGGCATCATATTCCCACGATTATACGGGAATAGAAGGAATATATCGGGGAAAGTCTCATATCTGGGACTCAGGAAAAATTACCAAAAATTCAACCTGTACAGAGGAAGGAGAAAAGACCTATACCTGCGAAGCAGACAAGAACCTGCAGTGTATGCAAGAAACAGGAAACAAGAACAGCAGGGAAAAAGCTTACCCCAACCATTAAGCTGAATTATACAGGGCTTACATTACAGACAGGACAGAGTACAAGTGCAGTGAAGGTCAGCGGCCTTGCAAAGGGTGATTCCGTGCGTTCCTTTAAATCCAGCAATACAAAGATCGTAAAGGTGGACAGTAAAGGAAAGATCACTGCACAGAAAACAGCAGGAAAGGCATATATTACAGTTACTCTTGCAAGCAAAAAGACTGCTAAGTTTAAAGTTATCGTTCAGAAGTCGGCAGTGAAGACAACGAAGCTGACAGACCTGAAAAATAGTATTACCCTGAAGAAAGGACAGACTGTTACATTAAAACCGGTACGCTACCCCGTCACATCCACAGAGAAGATTACCTACGCAACTTCCAATAAAAAGGTCGTAATCGTAAACTCCAGGGGAGTGGTAAAGGCAGTTGCAGCAGGAAGCGCATACATCACTGTAAAATGCGGAAAAGTGAAATTTAAAATAAAAGTAAGCGTTCTAAAGTGATATAAGTAATATGTAAAACATTTATAAAAAAGAAAGGAATGAATAGAACTATGGAAAAGAAAAAAAGAACAACGGTATTGAAAAGTTTATTGTTAACAATTGCAGTTCTGATCGCTGCAGGCCTGTTTACGGTGACCGCCTCCGCTGCAAGTTTCAGACAGGTGACGGACAAGAAGGTTAAGACCGGAAAATATTATGTGTGGACAGAATTAAATATGAATACCTATCAAAAATCCTTGTATTTTAGTAAAACTTCAAAAGGAAGTAAAACCAAGGTTGCTACGGACACAGGTATTGCTTTGACAGATGGAAGTTCAATTTATTTTGGATATCAAACCAGTAAAAATAAGAAAGATAATCTGACAATTTATAAATATTCTATGGCTCAGAAGAAGAAATCTAAAGTTGTTTCATTTAACATCTGGGGTACACTTGAAGGTATTAATAATAATGAGTTAATCATTAGTCAAAACAACAGGAATTTGAAGAGTAAAAAATATGCATTTGATATATTTTCATATAACCTGAAGACAAAAAAGAAGAAAGTAGTTTCTCACATTTGCCCACATATGGAATATAACAACCGGTATATCGTAGGAGTATTAAGAAAACAACCAGATGGTCCTGGCAGTAGTGGACCGTTATACATCTATGATATCAGGAAGAATAAAAACATTTTAGTGAGGAAATCAGCACAAATTATTGCAAGCAGTGATGAAGATTATAATAATGGACTGATATATTTCTATGCAGATGGCCAGTGGTCACCCAGTTGGTGTCTTAACCTTAAAAAGATGACGATTTCCAGGTATGGATCACCGGAAAGACCAGTGTGCTAATATTAAGAGAGACAGGTTTCCCGACTCTATTTGAGTCGGGAAACCTGTCCCTTTTGAGTTTTCAGTTCCTGAATAACAGATTTTATGTATTGTGCTGTTTCTTCTCCTGTGTAAAGATCCTTGTCTGAAAGACTTTCTGCATAATCGTGAAATATGGAAAGAAGTCCCGGTTCTTTAAAAATAAGATAGACATTCTGATTACAGATATTTGTAAACAGAAGATATCCGGTGGTGCTGTTGACACAGAGATGAACATTCTCAGACATACGATCCAGAGGCTTTTTCAGCAGACGATAATATCCACCGGAGCAATACGGCAGTATAGAATCCAGTAGGAAGATTCTCTCTTCCGGGGATAAAGGATGATAAATTTCCTGAGGGATTTCCTGAAGCCTTCCGGTTTCCGCAAAAAGTTTAATTCCATGTCTGGTATGATAATGGTGCATATTATTATTCGGAATTCTTTTTCTGCCTTTTATGATGAAGTTTGTGAGTGAAGCAATCATATTTTCACGTCCTGGGATATCTGGATATATGTTACGCTCCAGTAATTCAGGAGTAATATAGGGAATCAGGCAAGGTTCAGGCTGTATTGCGTAGCTTGGAGTTTCATCCCACCCCATATTCCCCAGAATGTTGCATTCTTCCAGAACCGAATAGACCGGATGAAAAAGTGGAGTACATCTGTCTCGGTAAGATGTATACAGCTCCCACATCATAGCAAGCGCTTTCGCATCATGATAGAGAATTCCTGATTTATAGTCTGATGTGCAGGTGATTGCATATTCTGATGTCAGGATCATACAGGAAAAACCATTAAAGTTACGATAATGGGCATTGATATCATCATGGTAATAGTAAAGGTCATATTTCAAAGAACAGATATAAAGGGGAACTATATTCTTCAGATAGGATAAATTGACGATTTCCTGTTCCTCTGTTTTGCCAAGACAGATGATCTGTTCGATATTCAGGTGATTCCCGGCAGATTTCAATCCTGCAAGAAGCCCATATAAGAATTCATTATCCGGCTGCAACATTAGCCCGATGTGCCCTTCTTCTTTATTAGATTCTGCGATCAGAATGTGATGGAGCACATGATTAAATTCCAGCTGACTTGTGAGGGCAAGGCAAGGTGGCATATCTGCCCAGTTCTTTGCCAGAAATCCAGGCGTAGATTGGGGAAGAGGGGGAACAGAAGGCAGATATGTACTGTCAGGACAGTCCAGCATAAACTGTTCTACATTTTTCCTTCTATAATATACATTTCTGCCAAGCCTGGTAAGATCATATGTTATTCGGAATTCTTCATATTCTGATGGAGAAAGATGCATAAAATCACAGATTTTATTGAAGACCTCCTCAGTTGGCGGCTTTCTTTTTCCATTTATTATTTTGTACATGGTAGAACGGTCTGTATTACAATACTGCCCCATAGCATATACCTGAATATCCTTTTTACGGACAAGATAACTAAACATATCAGAAAATTCAGACATAATATACCTCATTCTTTTTTCTTTTCTAAATCTATTATATAGAATTTATCAAATAAGTCCACTTTGTTCCCATAAATTTGTTCTTAATATCAAAAAAAAACTGCCCACAAAAAATGCCCACAACTACGCTGCATGATGTTGGGGTCAAAGGTTGCCATATGGATTGTTATATTTGAGTAAGTCAATAAAATTACCTGCTTTAACTTGAATATAAAATATGTCAAGAGTATAATGACTTAAAAATAATAAATGGGGGACGGTAGATAATATGGACGGACAAATAGAATCAATCCTTCAGGGAGGACAGTTTAAGAAACTACTGGATGAACAGAGCGCAGAGCTGCGCCGGAAATATGATCTGAAAAAGGCCGAACTGGAAATTCTCTATTTTCTTTCCAGGTG
>JAQYGS010000134.1 GCA_028722515.1 Clostridia bacterium
ACTGGTAAAATATGATGAAAAACCCAAGAATAAATTTCTCCACCGCACTGTCCGGGGATATTCCAGTTCTCCCCAGGAAAATGTGGCGCATATGCAGTTTGATTATCTGAAAAACCTTGCTTCAAAAGGAGAATCTTTCGTAATCGTTGGAAGATGTTCAGAAACTATGCTGAAAGAATTTCCTGCTCTTGTTTCTGTGTTTATTCTGGGAGATAAACAATGTAAGATAGAGCGTGTAAAGGAGAAATACCATCTTTCCGAAGCCGACGCAAATCAGATGATGCAGCGGGAGGACTGGCAGAGAAAATCCTATCATAATTATTACTGCAAAGGAAAATGGGGCGATTCCAGAAATTATGATATTTCCATTAACAGCTCCAGACTTGGACTGAAAAAAACAGCAGATATACTGGAAATATATATTAGAGAAAGAATGGCTTAAGGGTGTAGAATATGAATAAGATTGATTATAAACATATTGAAGAACTGGTACGGGAAGCCGGAAATATGATGCTTGAAACGGATTTTTCGGATGAAATAGTACATGTGAAACAGGGAGAAGCAAACTTTTGTACTGATTATGATGTGAAAATACAGAAGTTTCTGATCAGCAATCTTTCGGAAGTTATTCCCGGAGCCAGTTTTTATGGGGAAGAAGACACAGAAGGTAATAGAAAAGACCAGTCTGCAGGTGATTATATATTTTATATAGATCCTATTGACGGAACGACAAACTTTATGTTTGGATACAAACACAGCTGTGTATCTGTGGGGCTGGCTTTCAAAGGAAAAATAATCGCCGGGTTCGTATATAATCCTTTTAAAAATGAAATGTATAAAGGAATTCTTGGACAGGGAAGTACATTAAACGGAAGAACTTTGCGTATTCAGGACAAACCATTAAGTGAAGGAATCGCAGGATTTGACTGTACCAGATATAATGAAGGCACATCTGATAACATTGATATTCTTTTTAAGGTAGTCAGGGAATTGTACTTCCAGAGTCTGGCAATACGTGAAGGTGGATCTTCAACTCTGGACCTGTGCCGGGTTGCTTCCTCGTCTAATGTTGTTTATTTCCAGATGGTACTCCAGCCATATGACTATGCAGCTGCATGGATTATTGTTGAAGAAGCTGGCGGTGTGATCACGCAGATTGATGGAACACCGTTAAGGCTTGACGGGCCCAGTTCTGTAATCTGCGGTACACCGAAAGCTTATGCGCAGACGAAAGAAATCGCAGAGCGAATGGTAAAAGAGGTGCGTGGATAATAATCATGGGTTACACCGTTTACAAGGTGAATATCCCTGCCCAATAAGTTCTTCTCTGCTTCCGGTGTATTCCTGCCTGTTTTCTTCATTCATCTGGCTTACGCTTGAACAGGAAGGATAATGGAACTTCTTTGTATTTATATTCAGAATGTATGTAGTTTCACTGGAATTAAGGCCTGCCTGGCCAGATAATGTATCATTATCCGGCCAGCTGTCGCCTGTAGCATAATCTATGGAGACACCAGGCTGTACATTGTAGCAGAATACGTTAAATAGAATCCCATCTCCATTGTCCTCAACAGATTCTGCTTCCATCTGAACTCCCTTTGCAACCAGATCATTTCCTTCAAATACCGGTGTGACACGATATAAAACATGATTACCGGTTTCTTTTATGTAGTCAGCCGTCATATTTTCAAAGGGAAGCATTCCTTCCACATTCATATATCTGGTTCCTGTAATCAGATTTTTTTCATTATCGTTTTCGGCAGTCAGCTGATAACCGATGAGATGACATCGATTGTACAGATAATTTCCATCTACACAATCGTATTTCACTGTATGCCATCCGGATGGCTTTATCTGACCGATAGAACCTCTTTCTTCCACAGGCATCAAATCTGTACCAATATTTGCGCAAGCCGTGCCGCATCTTCCAAGTGAATCAAGTTCACTGTATGTCTCATAGGAATCGTATGTCAGATCCGCATCCGTAAAATCCGGAACATTATCATTAATTGCTACATAGGGTGAACCACTGTATTCAGGAACAGATATTTCTCCTGCCGATACAATATTGCATTGGGGAATCAAAAGATTGAAGCAAAGCAGGATGGGCAGCATAATCTTTTTTAATTTATTCATGGCTGTAAATCTCCTTTGTAATTTTTTCATGGGAAAAACCCTTTATTTCATCTGTATACTGCAGTTTCCATTCCGGTGAAGTAAGATCCACATCAAAATACATATCTGCAGGATATTTTCTGTTCCATTTAAACAGAATTATTTTCTCAATCCTGTTTTTATAAAGGGATACAGCTGTATTTTCTATAAAGCAGTATTCTCCAGAAGCTGCTTTCTGTAAAAAAAGTTCATCAACTATGATCTTGTTTTTGCTTTCTGTATCCACAAACTGCTTTTCTGAGTAATGATTCATCCATAAAGGTTTGTTTCTGGTCATAGACAGAATATGGTCTCGCAGCAGTCGATCCTGGCTTTGTCTGCGGTTATTAAATGCAATTGCGTTATTGTCATCCACAACGGTTATGATAATCATAATTCTTCACTTTCTTTTCATTTATTTTTGATACTGTTTATAATATATTAATAATACCTCTTTTTTTTGATTTGTTCAAATTATTTTCCCGGCATGTAATTGTCTCTTTACAAAATGTTGCGTTTTATAATGTTTTATGTTAAAGTGCATATGGGTAATTTACCATAAGAACATGCAGTAAGATTGAAAAATCATAATTCTTTTGGATAATAATAACTAACAATAAAAAAGGAAATAAATATGAGAAAATTAGCGTTAAGTGATGAGATACTTCTCCAGGTAGACAAGGCAGCCCGGTACATCGGCGGAGAAGTTAATTCAATCATGAAAGATAGAGAAAAAGTGGACATCCGTTTTGCCATGTGTTTTCCTGATGTATATGAGATTGGAATGAGCAATCTTGGTATGATGATCCTTTACAATATGTTCAATGAACGGGATGATGTATGGTGTGAGAGAGTGTTCTCTCCCTGGACAGATCTTGATCAGATTATGAGGGAGAAAAACCTTCCTTTATTTGCACTGGAATCCCAGGATCCTGTCAGAGAATTCGATTTCCTTGGCATTACGCTTGGATATGAAATGTGTTATACCAATATTCTTCAGGTCCTTGATTTAAGCGGTATTCATATGCTGGCAAAAGATAGAACAGAAGAGGAACCCATTGTGATCGGAGGTGGCGCCTGCGCTTATAATCCAGAGCCTGTTGCTGACTTCTTTGATCTGTTTTATATAGGAGAAGGGGAAACAGTATACGACGCTTTGTTTGATGCTTATAAGGCCAATAAGGCAGCCGGAGGCACCAGGCAGGATTTCCTTTATGCGGCTTCCCAGATTCCGGGGATATATGTTCCTTCGCTTTATACTGTTACTTATAACAGTGATCAGACGATCAGCTCCTTTACTCCCGTAAGAGATGGCGTTCCAAAGAAAGTATCAAAGCAGCTTCTTAAAGATATAACAAAAGAATACCGTTCCATTAAAGCTCCCGTAGTTCCTTTTATTAAGGCTACACAGGACAGGGTAACCCTTGAGATTCAGAGAGGGTGTATCCGTGGCTGCCGTTTCTGCCAGGCTGGAATGATCTATCGTCCTGCCAGAGAACGAAATGTACAGGATCTGAAAAACAGTGCCAGAGAAATGCTTAAGAATACAGGACATGAGGAAATATCCCTCAGTTCTCTTAGTTCCAGTGATTATTCTGACCTGAAAGAGCTGGTTACCTTTTTAATTGAGGAATTCAGGGGAAAATCAATTAATATTTCCCTTCCATCTTTGAGAATAGATTCCTTTGCCCTTGATGTAATGAGTAAGGTTCAGGATGTGAAAAAAAGCAGTCTGACCTTTGCACCCGAAGCAGGTACACAAAGACTGAGAAATGTAATAAATAAAGGTCTTACTGAAGAGGACATTCTACACGGTGCAAGAGAGGCTTTCAGAGGAGGCTGGAACCAGGTAAAACTTTACTTTATGCTGGGTCTGCCTACGGAAACAGAAGAGGATATAAAGGGTATCGCCCATCTTGCCCAGAAAATCGCAGAAGCATATTATGATGAAGTTCCCAAGGAAAAAAGAAACGGAAAAGTTCAGATTCATGTAAGTACATCATTTTTTGTGCCTAAACCATTCACACCATTTCAGTGGGCAGGAATGTACACGGAAAATGATTTTATTGAAAAAGCTAAGGTCGTAAAAAATGAAATCCGCAGTCAGGAGAATCAGAGAAGTATCCGCTATAACTGGCATGAACCGGATGTCACGATTCTTGAAGGATTTCTGGCAAGAGGTGACAGAAGATGTTCACAGGTTATCTTAAAAGCCTATGAAAAAGGTGCAATGTTTGATGCCTGGTCAGAACATTTCCAGTATGATAAATGGAAGGAAGCCTTCCGGGAGACGGGAATTGACATTGACTTTTACACATTAAGAGAACGTCCTCTGGATGAAATACTTCCATGGGATTTTATCGATACCGGAGTGACAAAACAATTCCTGATTCACGAATGGGAGCAGGCGCACAAGGAAACAGTAACACAAAACTGCCGTCAGAAATGTTCGGGGTGCGGTGCAATGCGTTATGGCGGAGGAGTATGTTATGAAAGTAAGAATTAAATTTAGCAAAGAAGGACCTGTTAAATTCGTTGGACATCTGGACACTATGCGCTATTTTCAGAAGGCAATCCGCAGGGCAGATCTTCCTGCTTCATTTTCAGGGGGATACAGCCCTCATATGATCATGTCGTTTGCCATTCCTCTGGGAGTGGGCACAGAAAGTACCGGGGAATATTTTGATCTGGAGCTTTCAGAAACCATTCCAACTGACGAAATAACACAAAAATTGAATCAGACAATGACCGAAGGATTTACTGTGATCAGCACCCGCCAGGTTGAAGATGGAAAAGCAGGAAAGGCAATGTCTCTCGCTGCTGCAGCGGATTATCTTATTGAATTTTACCAGGGGAAAGAACCGACAGTATCATGGAAAGACCAGATCGGTGAATTTATGGCTCTAAAGGAAATTTCTGTTTTAAAGAAAACCAAACGCAGTGAAAAAGAAATAAACATTCGGCCATATATTTATAAAATGGAGGCAAGGGATAATAAAATTTTTATGATGCTTGCTTCAGCCAGCTCCAATTTTACTAAGCCGGAGCTTGTAATGGAAACATTTTTTTCATGGCTTGGAGTGGAGCTTAAAGAGTTTTCCTTCAAAGTAAAAAGACTGGAAATTTATGCAGATATCGGTACAGAAGACCAGCATAAGTTCGTAACTTTAGAGTCATTAGGTGAAGAAATTGAATAGACTTATTATAACAGAAATGGATATATTCCATATTTCCTGTCAGGTTTGCGCATATGAAGAAGATGGAAAAATCATGGAGCTTCGTATGATGCCCTGTGGCAGTAAAACTATCCTGGGTAACATCTACGCAGGCCAGGTGGAATCAATTTCGGAGAATATCGGCGCAGCATTTGTGAAAATATCTCCTGAAGAAAGATGCTATCTTCAGCTGAAAGAAGCAGAAAATGCCATTTTTACTTCAGACAGAAAAAAAGGACAGCCCCTTCGGCCGGGAGATGAAATTCTGGTTCAGGTAAGCCGTGATGCAATGAAAGGGAAACTCCCTTCTCTGTCCACAAATCTGAATTTTACCGGGAAATATCTTGTATTAACTACCGGAAATAAAATAATCGGATTTTCCTCCAAATTGAATATGGAAGATAAAAGCCGCCTTTCTAAATGGCTGACAGACGAAATCAATTCTTCGGATAATGAATTTGGGATCATCGTCCGCACTAATGCGGCTGATGCTTCACAGGAAGAATTTTTTAAGGAATATGAATACCTTAGGGAAAAGTTAAAGAAAACTACCGTAGATGGAAGGCACAGAACATGTTTTTCCTGTATCTATGAAACAGAATCTCAGTATATTTCTGCCATTCGGGATGCCAACAGCAGAAGCCTGGACGAAATCATTACAGATGTCCCCGCTATTTTGTCAGATGCTAAGAAATGGCTTACCATAAACAGCCCGGAAGAAGCTTACAAACTTAGATTCTATCAGGATAAGCTTCTTCCACTTTATAAGCTGTATCGTCTGGAAACAGCTCTTGAAGAAATTCAGAAAGAAAAAATATGGCTGAACAGCGGAGGCTTTCTGGTCATTCAGCAGACAGAAGCGTTTGTATCCATAGATGTAAACAGTGGAAAATTTACAGAAAAGAAAAAAATGCAGGAAACATACCGTAAAATAAATCTGGAAGCAGCAAAGGAGATTGCAAGACAGCTTCGTTTAAGAAATCTGTCCGGAATTATCCTGATCGATTTCATAAATATGGATAATCCTGATCACCAGGATGAATTATTTCACGTTCTGCAGAAATACCTGAAAAAGGATCCTGTAAAAAGCAAGGCTGTTGACATTACCCCGCTTCACATACTGGAAATGACAAGAAAAAAAGTTCGAAGACCTTTATATGAGGATATTCTTGATATCAGACAGATGAATCGTGAGCTTAATAATTGAAAGGAGAGCACAATGATTAAATTTGCACATTTTAATTTTAATGTTTTAGACCTTGACAGAAGCCTTAAATTTTATAAAGAGGCTCTTGGACTTGAGCCGGTAAGGGAAAAGGATGCTTCTGACGGCTCCTTTAAACTTGTATATCTGGGTGACCGGGAAACAGATTTTCAGCTGGAGCTTACATGGCTAAAAGACAGAACCAAACCATATGATCTGGGAGAATGTGAATTCCATCTGGCTTTCGACACAGATAAATATGAAGAGCTTCACAAACATCATCAGGAAATGGGATGTATCGCATTCGAAAATCCGGAAATGGGAATCTATTTTATAACAGACCCGGATGGATACTGGATTGAAATTGTACCTGCAGACTAAACGGACATAGCTGCTGTCCGGGACTTTTAGAGTAAAAATTGATTTATTTGACAAAATTATATTGACGAATCGTTTTATGTCTGATATTATAACATAGTATGCCGCACAAAGAGGTTTAAGTGCCATCCGGCCACCATATTTGGCGAGTAAAGAATATAGGAGGTGCCACAGATGTACGCAATTATTGCAACAGGTGGTAAACAGTACAAGGTTGCTGAAGGCGACGTAATCAAAGTTGAGAAGCTTGGTGTAGAAGCT
>JAQYGS010000135.1 GCA_028722515.1 Clostridia bacterium
GGGAGCTTTTTATCTGTTTGTAAAGTCTCCCGTTCCTGATGAAAAACAATTCTGCGAAGCAGGTAAGAAGTATAATATCCTGATGGTGCCTGGAAGTTCTTTTGCATGCCCTGGATATGTAAGACTGGCATATTGTGTATCCTATGAAACAATCGTAAACTCACTGCCGGAATTTAAGAAGCTGGCACGAGAGTTCGGACTTTCCTGAGAGAATGCCAGGGGCGAGCTCAAAGTTGCGAAAGGGAGAAAGCAGGTAATGTTGTGTCTGATTCTAAGACATTCGAGGAACAACAGAGCCGGACAGGTGATAGTTTTGCAGTTGTAAAGGACTGTAAATTACGTGAAATCAAAAGTGAGACTGCTCCTGTAGGGGTGATCAGGGAGTACACTTTTACCTTACGTGAGGCTTTGAAAACGGATACCTGCCTTGCCTGGTCTTTGATATAAACGGTTTAAAAGCTGTTAATGATACCATAGGTCATGCAGAAGGAGATAAACTTATCATAAATAGCTATAAGGTAATCAAGAGTAAATTTCCGGGCGTGGATGTGTATCGTATCGGTGGAGATGAATTTGTGATTTTTATTGAAAAGCATACAGCTGTGATTGCTGAAAAGCTTGTAGCGGAATTCCGGACCACAATGACCAGGAAACTTTTTAATTATGGCGAAAATTCTAACGAAGCCATCGTTTCCTGTGGATATGCTTTATATGATCCTGAAACAGATGCAAGCTGCGAAGATACATTTAATAGAGCTGACAGGGACATGTACGAGGACAAAGAAAGATTTTACAAAGCCAGTCCTTATGTGAAGCGAAGAGTATACTAAGTTATAAACGTAAAAGCCAGGAAACGTTGAATTTACAGCATTCCCTGGCTTATTTTTTTATCTTTAATTTTTCTTAAATGCTGCTCTCTTGCGCTCTCTTGGATCCAGAATTCGTTTGCGGATCCTCAGACTTTTTGGTGTTACTTCGAGAAGCTCATCCTGATCAATGAATTCGATGGCCTGCTCCAGACTGAGAACTTTGGGAGGGGTAAGCTTCAATGCGTCATCAGCGGAGGAGGAACGGGTGTTAGTGAGGTGCTTTGTTTTGCAGACATTCAGCTCAATGTCTTCTGCTTTTCCGTTCTGGCCAACAACCATACCGCAGTATACTTTTTCACCGGGACCGATAAATAAAGTGCCTCGTTCCTGAGCTGCGAACAGACCGTAAGTAACAGCTTCTCCTGCTTCAAAAGCAATCAGGGAGCCTTGTTTTCTGTATGGGAAGTCGCCTTTATATGGTGCATATCCGTCGAACATAGTATTAAGGATTCCTGTTCCTTTGGTGGAAGTAAGAAAGTCGCCACGGAAGCCAATCAGTCCACGGGATGGAATGTGGAATTCAAGGCGGACAGTTCCATCACTTGCAGTACTCATTCCCTGAAGTTCTCCCTTACGTTCACTGAGCTTCTGGATCACAGTACCGGAGAATTCTTCCGGAACATCCACATACGCAATCTCCATTGGCTCCAGTTTCTTGCCACGTTCATCGGTTCGGTAAAGAACTTCCGGTTTACTTACTGCAAATTCATAGCCTTCACGTCTCATATTCTCAATCAAAACAGAAAGATGAAGCTCACCACGTCCGGAAACTTTAAAGCATTCGGTGGTCTCTGTATCCTCCACACGAAGGCTTACATCTGTATTTAATTCCCGGTAGAGACGGTCCCGAAGGTGACGGGAGGTAATATATTTGCCCTCCTGGCCTGCAAGAGGACTGTCGTTTACCATAAAATTCATAGCAATGGTAGGTTCTGAGATTTTCTGGAAGGGAATAGCTTCCGGATTATCGCCGCCGCACAGAGTGTCTCCGATATGAATTTCTGCTATACCGGAGATTGCCACAATTGAGCCCACAGTTGCTTCTTTTACTTCAATTTTATTCAGACCGTCAAATTCGTACAGTTTGCTGATTTTAACTTTCTGGCGTTTGCTTGTATCATGATGGTTCAGAAGAGTAAGCTCCTGGTTGACTGCAATGGTACCATTCTCAACTTTTCCCACACCAATTCGTCCTACATATTCATTGTAATCAATAGTACTGATCAGAACCTGGGTGTCCGCATCAGGATCTCCCTGTGGAGCCGGAATATATTTCAGGATAGCATCAAATAACGGTGCCATATCCTTAGGTGTATCATTTAAATCAATCATGGCATGGCCGGCCTTGGCAGAAGCATAAAGAAATGGACAGTCAAGCTGTTCATCAGAAGCACCAAGATCCATAAGAAGCTCCAGAACTTCATCTACAACTTCATTTGGGCGCGCCTCCGGACGGTCGATCTTGTTAATGCATACAATGACATGCAGATCAAGCTCCAGAGCTTTTTTCAGCACAAATTTTGTCTGAGGCATAGCACCTTCAAAGGCGTCAACGAGAAGAATAACTCCATCTACCATTTTCAGTACACGTTCTACTTCACCTCCAAAATCCGCATGCCCTGGTGTATCAATAATATTGATCTTAACACCCTTGTAATGTACTGCAGTATTTTTGGATAAGATAGTAATACCACGTTCACGTTCAATGTCATTTGAGTCCATAACACGTTCCTGGACTTCCTGATTGGCACGGAATACACCACTTTGTTTCAGAAGCTGGTCAACCAGGGTGGTTTTGCCATGGTCAACGTGTGCGATAATGGCTACGTTTCGTACGTCTTCTCGTTTGATTCTCATAAAAAGATTTCCTTTCCTTAAAGATTATAAATAAATTTCTTTCTTATGTTATGTGTTATTTTCATTCAGTTACCCGAACTTCAAGTTTATCACATTTTCAGAAGAATACAAGGTTTAAAAAAAATTTTTTTATTTTGGTTCTAAATACCAGGGCCTGTACATATCTTAATAAAGACCAATAAAGATACACAAAGAGGAAGGAGAACCACATTATGGCAGATAAAATTATTGAAAACAATCAGGTATCAATTATGGGCAAGCTTTCGGCAGGCTTTACTTTCAGCCACCAGGTTTTTGGAGAAGGCTTCTATATGACGGAGCTTCTTGTAAAACGTCTGAGCGATTCTGAAGACCGTATACCGGTTATGGTATCTGAGAGGCTTGTTGATGTTACACAGGACTATGTAGGAGAATATGTTGAGATTCATGGACAGTTCCGCTCTTATAACCGTCATGAGGAAAAGCATAACCGTCTTGTACTGTCTGTTTTTACAAGGGAATTAAAGTTTGTGGAGGAAGAAGATGAAACTGTTCCGGTGAATCAGATCTTTCTTGACGGATTTATCTGTAAACCGCCTGTATACCGTAAAACTCCCCTGGGAAGGGAAATCGCAGATCTGCTCCTTGCGGTTAACAGACCATATGGCAAATCGGACTACATACCCTGTATCTGCTGGGGCAGGAATGCCAGATATGCATCTGCTTTTGAAGTAGGAGGGCATGTCCTTATCTGGGGACGTATTCAGAGCCGTGAATATATGAAAAGAATCGGAGAAAACGAAACGGAGAAAAGAGTGGCCTATGAGGTATCCGTAAGCAAGCTGGAATATATGGAATAAAATATCCGTTTGTAGAATTACTTGCAATTCTTCTTGAACTGAGGTAATATAAGCATAAAAAAACAAAAAAGCTCAATTTCATAGGCGATAAGAGGAATTGTTTATTATGGAAAAAGAAATTACAGAGGTATACTGCGGAAGCGGCAAAGGTAAGACTACTCTGGCAATCGGCCAGTGTCTGAGAGCTTCTGCACAGGGCAAAAGTGTGATCATCATTCAGTTCCTGAAAGGGAAAGAGCGCAGAGAGCTGGATTTTCTGGAAGAACTGGAAAATCTGGACATCAAGATTTTCCGTTTCGAGAAGATGGAGGAGTGCTATGAAGATCTGAATGATCAGGAGAAAGCAGAAGAGAATACCAATATTCTCAATGCTCTTAATTTTGCCCGAAAAGTAATTGCTACTCAGGAATGTGATTTTCTGCTTCTTGATGAAATTCTTGGACTTTTGGATTATGGAATTACTACAGAAGAGGCAATCGGAGATATATTGAAAATGAAAGATGAAAGTATGCATATTCTCCTGACCGGGCGGAAGCTTCCTCAGGGTCTTGAGAAATATGTGGACAGCATCACAACATTGACAACAAGGCTGATGTCTCCGGAAAATCAGGAAACAACATAAGGAAAGAGGAGGAAAAGATATGGCAATATTTCAAGGCGCAGGTGTAGCAATCGTAACCCCTATGTATGAAGACGGAAGAGTAAACTATGACAAGCTGGAAGAACTGCTGGAGTTTCAGATTTCCAATGGTACGGATGCCATTATCATCTGTGGAACTACAGGCGAATCTTCCACATTAACTCATGGGGAACATCTTAAAACAATTAAATTTGCTGTTGACACAGTTAAGAAACGTGTGCCTGTAATTGCAGGAACAGGGTCCAACTGCACGGAAACAGCAGTTATGTTATCCAGGGAAGCTGCTTCTTATGGCGCAGATGCTCTTCTGGTGGTAACTCCTTATTATAATAAAGCCACACAGAAAGGTCTTATTGCACATTATACTACAGTTGCCCAGGCAGTTCCTGACACACCTATTATAATGTACAACGTTCCCAGCCGTACAGGATGTAACATTCAGCCGGCAACAGCAGTGGCACTTGCGAAAAATGTTAAGAACATTGTGGGAGTGAAAGCTGCCAGTGGAGATTTATCTCAGATTGCATTGACCATGTCTATGGCTGATGGATGTCTGGAACTGTACTCCGGAAATGATGATCAGGTGCTTCCTGTTCTTTCACTTGGAGGCCAGGGTGTGATTTCTGTCCTTTCTAATGTTGCTCCAAGACAGACTCATGATATGGTCATGAAGTTCCTTGATGGAGATGTTAAGGGTGCAACAGAAATGCAGTTAAAAGCAATCCCCCTTATAAAGGCATTATTCAGTGAGGTTAATCCTATTCCTGTGAAAACAGCCCTGAATCTTATGGGTATGGAAGTAGGGCCGCTTCGTATGCCTTTATGTGAAATGGAAGAAGTAAATAAGGAAAAGCTCGCTGAGGCCATGAGAAATTTTGGAATCAAACTTGCGTGAGCTTCCCGTATTTTGGGATGAGAGGATATACAAATGGTAAATGTAATTATGCATGGCTGTAATGGCCATATGGGACAGGTCATTTCAGAGCTGGTGGAGAAGGATCCGGATGTACAGATCGTTGCAGGAATTGATGTGTCGGATCAGGGAAAGAACAGTTATCCTGTATTTACCAGCCTTCTGGATTGTGAAACGCCGGCGGATGTGCTTATTGATTTTTCCTCTGCTAAAGCTACAGATGCACTTCTGGATTATTGCGTGAAACGGAAACTTCCCATAGTTTTATGTACTACAGGTTTAACAGAAGAACAGCTTCAAAAGGTAAAGGATATTTCACAGCAGACGGCAGTTCTCAGATCTGCCAATATGTCACTTGGAATCAATACTTTACTGAAGCTTATTCAGGACGCTGCAAAGGTACTGGCTTCTGCAGGTTTTGACATGGAGATCGTAGAGAAGCATCACAGGCTGAAAAAGGATGCACCCAGTGGAACTGCACTGGCTCTTGCAGACAGTCTGAATGAAGCTATGGATCAGAAATATCATTACACCTTTGACAGAAGTGAAAGGCATGATATGAGGGAGGACAGAGAAATAGGTATTTCTTCCGTGCGGGGCGGCACGATTGTAGGTGAACATGACGTAATCTTTGCCGGTCCTGATGAAGTTATTGAATTTAAGCATACTGCATATTCCAAAACCGTATTTGGAAAGGGCGCTGTGGAAGCTGCCAAATTCCTTGCCGGAAAGCCGGCGGGACTCTATGATATGAGTGATGTTATAAGTTCAAAATAAATAATGAAATGTATAAAAGCTGCCGTATGAAAATATGGCAGCTTTTTTCAATATTGGTATATAATTCCAGAATATTGAAGTTATAATTGAGCATATTAAGGATATAACATAACTTCAGGAAAAGGAGAAAGTTTTATGAAAAATATGAAAAAAATTTTTACAGGTGTTCTGCTTTTAACGGCTTTATGTATGTTCACCGCATGTGGAACAAACAATAATAATGCGGCAGATGAATCAGGGACTGTAAACGAACAGAATAATGCAGGAACAAATAATGACAGAAACAATACAACAGACAATACAGCTACAGAAAACAATACAACAACAACTACTACCACTACAACTACAACAGAAACCGCTCCGGCAGATAATAATACGGACCGTAACAATAATGGCGATGGAACAGTATCCGGAGAACTTGGAAACAGTGTCAAGGATCTGGGAGACGGAGTTGGCAATGCAGTTGAAGATGTAGGAGATGCGGTAGGAAACGCTGCAGACGGAAGATAATAAGTGCTTATTATAAAAGTCTGGCTTTGCACACTGTTTTTACAGATGACAAAGTCAGACTTTTTTCTTTAACTGTTTCATGATATGATAAAAAATATTAGATTCAACAAGCTATAATATTTTCTCAATCATATTTGGAGGATGATTTATCGTGAGATTTCGACCGTGTATAGATATACATAATGGAAAAGTGAAACAGATCGTGGGAGGAAGCCTACAGGATTTTAAAGATCATGCACAGGAGAACTTTGTTTCTGAACAGGATGGGGCTTTTTATGCAGAATTGTATAAAAAGGCGGGCTTAAGAGGAGGGCATGTGATCCTTCTTAACCGACAGGATTCTCCTTTTTTTGAAGCGACCAGGAGTCAGGCATTAAAGGCTCTGAGGGCTTATCCACAGGGACTTCAGATAGGTGGAGGAGTAAATCCGGGCAATGCTGAGAAATATTTATCCGCAGGAGCCAGCCATGTTATTGTTACTTCCTATGTTTTCAGTGATGGAAGAATCTCCTGGAAAAATCTGGAAGAGATAGAGAAGACAGTGGGAAAAGAGCATCTTGTTCTTGATCTGAGCTGTCGAAAAAAAGAAGGCCGGTATTATATTGTGACGGATCGCTGGCAGAAATTTACAGAGGTGCCCGTTTCCATGGAATTATTGCATGAACTGGGCAGCCATTGCGATGAATTTCTGATTCATGCAGTGGATGTGGAGGGAAAGGCCAAAGGAATCGAAACAGAACTTGTACAGCTGTTAAGCGGATATACAGAAAAAAATATTACATATGCAGGAGGAGTAGGCTCCATGAAAGATATCCGGCTTCTTGGAGAATATGGAAAGAATCGACTGGATGTGACAGTAGGCAGTGCTCTTGATATTTTTGGAGGAGATATCCCATTTTCGGAACTTGCAAAATTAAAATAAAATATTCACACAGACAGTGACTCAAAAGTTCAGAAAAACTGTAAAAATTTTATAAAATGATGTTAAAATTCAAAAAGATATGGTATAATAAACACATCAAACAGCAAAGGGGATGGATGTATGAAATTTATCATCAGTGGAAAAAATATAGCAGTTACAGATGGACTTAAGGCAGCGGTGGAAGACAAGCTGGGCAAACTGGAAAGGTATTTCACTCCAGATACCGAAGTTGTGGTAACTTTAAGTGTTGAAAAAGAGAGACAGAAAATTGAAGTGACAAT
>JAQYGS010000136.1 GCA_028722515.1 Clostridia bacterium
CCTTTTCCGAAATACACTTTTGTAGGTGAGTAGTATTCAAAATTATTTGCCATTCTTATTTCCTCCATTTCAATTTAAATATCTGGTTTCTTTTATACTGTTGATAAATTATACTTAGATTCCCAATGCAATCTCCATCATTTTATTAAAAGAAGTCTGTCGTGCTTCTGCGGAAATTGCTTCCTCACGATAAATATGATCAGAAATTGTCAGAATGCCCAAAGCCTGTTTTCCTGCACGTGCTGCGTTAAAATAAAGCCCTGCACATTCCATTTCTGCACACAGAACTCCCATCTTTTTCCAAGCATCAGATGCGGCAGGATTGTCATTGTAAAAAACATCAGAGGAAACGACATTTCCTACACGAACCGGAGTCCCCTGTTCCCTGGCAACCTCTACAGCCCTTGCAACCAGCTCATAGCTTGCAGTTGGAGCGAAAACTCCCGGAAGATTGTACTGACTTCCAAAATTGGAATCTGTACATGCACCCATTGCAATAATAACGTCCATTACATTGACATCATCCTGCAGAGCTCCTGCTGAACCAATACGGATGATTTCGTCCACGTCATAGAAATTATAAAGCTCATAACTGTAAATTCCGATGGATGGCATTCCCATTCCGCTTGCCATAACAGAAACTTCCTGTCCCTTATAAGTTCCGGTATAGCCTAAAACGTTGCGCACTGTGTTAAAACAAACCGGATTTTCCAGATATGTCTCTGCAATATACTTGGCACGCAGCGGATCACCTGGCATGAGAACCTTTTTTGCAATATCTCCTTTTTTTGCATTATTGTGTGGTGTTGGAATACACATATTAATTACCTCCTGTCTTATGATTCATCTTAATGTCTGCGTGAGCAGACAAAATAAATAATATCAGAAAAATATCTCCGCCTTGCCTTTACCTCTTTTAAGAAGATCAGTCTGAAGGCGTTCGCCCTCTTCCATCAGAGCTTTTGTATCCATTTTCAGCTTCCCGTCATATTTCAGGAATTCCCCTGCAACCATTGTGTATTTTACATTCTGACTGTTACTGCTGTAGAGAATACTGGAAACAGGACAATAAAACGGGAATGTATCCATATCAAACAGATCCCAGATGATAAGGTCCGCAGGGGATCCCTCCTTTAAATATCCTGTTCCAAATGGGAATGCCCGGTGACCTGCCATCATATGTTTCCAAAGTGTTTTCGCATCAAAGGCTGTGGCGTCCATTCCCTCAAATTTTCCCAAAAGTCCCAGAAGCCTTGCCTGTTCCATGGGATTTAATGTATTGGAGCTTGCCGCACCGTCAGTGCCAAAACTGTAATTTAACCGGTTATAGTGTTCAAAAAATCCACCTTTCCCCGATGCCAGTTTCATATAGGTTTTGGGGCAGAAAGCAAACCACGTATCTTCTTTTAAATATTGCAGGTCTTCCTCCTCGATCCAGAGTCCATGTGCCACCAGCACTTTCTGGTCAAATCCACCTGCTCTTTTAAGAATCCCAAATGGGGTAAGGCCTGTCTCTTTTCTTGCACGGATGATCTGTCCTTCTTCCTCCGCCAGATGAAGATGAATGGGAAGATCCAATTTTTTTGCCTCATCCACGATTTTTCCCAGAGTAGGCTCCGGACAGGTATAGTCTGCATGAGGCCCCATGTGAAAAGCTACCCGGTCTGAATCCTTTCTGTGAGCGGTGATAAACTCAGACACCTGTGCCAGACGCTCTGGAAATTCCGGAGCAGACCCGAAAACAGTAGGTGCAAGATCTGCACGGATTCCGGTTTCTTTAACTGCCTTTAACACCTGCTCTTCCCCGAAATAATGATCTGCAAAAACGGTAACTCCATTATTGATCATCTCGGCAATTCCCAGAAGAGTTCCCGCATAGATATCAGCGTCAGTCATTTTACTCTCATATGGCCAGATCATCTCATTAAACCAGGCATCAGAAGTCACATCCTCAGCAATTCCCTTAAAAATATTCATTGCCGTGTGAACATGAAGATTGGGAAGGCCTGGACTGACATAGTATCTGGAACAATCAATGACTTCATCGGTTTGCATTGTGTCTGTACCGGTATCGGAAATTTTCTGAATTTTTCCGTCACTGATCAGCACATCCTTATGTTGGATACAATCTGCTTCCTCATTTATAAGAGAAGCATCTTTCAACAAAATCAAGGTAATTTTCCCCCTTTCAGCTTTTTTTATTGCAAGAGTACAAAAACTATGTTAGCATAAACTCATTAAAATATTCCTTAAGGATTAGGAGATTCACTTATGAAAAAAGTACTTGTTATCGGTTCAACGGTTGTGGATGTCATTGTAAACATGGTTGATCATCTTCCCAGAACCGGGGAAGATGTTCACGTAAGAAGCCAGCATATGTCTTTAGGCGGCTGTGCCTACAATGTCTCCGACTCCATCCGTCACTTCGGTGTCCCTTATATTTTATTCTCACCTGTAGGAACTGGAATTTACGGCAATCTGGTGCGGGAAGAGCTGAAAAAGCGAGGCATTGTCTCCCCTGTTCCCACCCCCGACTGTGAAAACGGCTGTTGTTATTGTTTCGTAGAAAGTACCGGTGAACGCTCTTTCGCCTCCTACCATGGAGCCGAGTATCTCTTTCACAAAGAATGGTTTGACCTGATTCCTCTGGAAGAAATTGACACTGTCTACATCTGTGGCCTGGAAATTGAGGAAACCACCGGCATACACATTATTGAATTTCTGGAAGCCCATCCGGATCTGAACATTTATTTTGCCCCAGGACCCAGGCTTACCATTATTGATCCTGCACTTGTAAGACGGCTGTACCGCCTTTCCCCCATTTTACATCTCAATGAAACAGAAGCTTTGGAAGCAAGCGGCAGATCCACGGTTTCTGATGCCGCAGCGTACCTTTATGGAAAGACAGCAAATACCGTTATCATCACCTTAGGTGAAAGGGGCTGCTACTTTTTTGACGGTCAAAAAGGAGATACCATTCCGCCTTATCAGACCATCCCGGCAGATACTATCGGCGCCGGAGATTCCCATATTGGCTCTGTTATTGCCTGTCAGAAAAGAGGAGATTCCCTTCCGGAAGCAATCCGGAAAGCTAATCTTGTTTCCTCCAGAGTAGTAGGAACCTCCGGGGCACTATTAGATGATAAAGAATTTGAAAATTTAGGGCTTCTTTAAAAGAAGCCCTTTTTACATGTCATTAATTATTTGCCACTTAAACGTTCTTTTTTCTTCTTCTGTGAATAATAGTAAACACCCAGGCCAATTAAAGTAGTAAGGTATGGAACCATCAAAATAATCTCATAAGGCATTACTGCAGTCAGCTGCATAACATTAGCCAGTGCCTGTGCAAGACCAAACAATAAAGATACCAGGAAACCGCCTATAGGAGTATTTCCTCCCATACTTGCTGCTGCAAGAGCAATAAATCCACGTCCGCCGGACATATCTTTGGTGAACATATTCATATAACCACCTGAAAGATAGAAGCCTCCCATGGCAGACAAGACGCCACTGATGATAAGTGCTATGTACTGCATCTTCCGGGAATTAATTCCTACAGACTCTGCCGCATCCTTATTCTCTCCCACGGAACGAATGGCCAGTCCCAACGGGGTTTTATACAGGAACAAATGCATCACCACAACTGCCAGCAAAGACAACCAGGTAAGTACATTCTGTCCGGACAGTACATCTCCAATGAACGGGATCTTTTCGATCAGCGGGATAGCAATATTTGGTGCGGATACGCTTCGAACCGAAGAGGAAACACCACGGTCACCGGAAAATGCCAGAAGCAACAATACTGTTCCTCCGGTAGCCGTCAGGTTTATGGCAATGGCTGCCAGAATCTCATCGGTCTTTAAATTTAAAACAAAGAATGCAAGAATTGCTCCGATCAGCGCTCCAATCACAACGGTCAGTAAAAGTCCCATCCAGGCACTGTGGGTAAGAGAAGAAAAGATAACACCGAACAAAGCAGAAAACAGCATAATGCCTTCCAGAGCCATATTGGTTATTCCTGACTTTGCAGCAATGGCAGCTGCCAGAGTAGCAAATAAAATCGGGGTGGCAGACCTTAAAATGGTGCCAAAGAAATCCGGGGATAAAATTGCATTCCACATATTAAGCCTCCTCCTCTTCTTTTAATGCTGCCTTTGCTTCTTTTGCAACCAGTTTATGTTTATACTTGCTTAAGAACTGTTCAGCAACTACAAGCAGAATGATAACACCCTGGGTAATCTGTACGATCTCCAGTGTAACATCTGTTCTTCTTGCCATGATAGAAGCGCCGGTTCGAAGATAAGCCAGAAACAGAGCTGCAAAAGGTGTATACAGTGGGTTTTTCTTTGCCAGAGTACAGATAATGATAGCATCCCAGCCATATCCCAGAAGAGATGTCCAGGTAAAACGGCTGTAGATCGGGCTTAACATTTCCACACCGCCGCCAAGGCCTGCAATAAATCCTCCCAGGAGCTGTGAAATCAGAATAACTTTCACAATACTGACACCGGAATATCTTGCAAATTCTTCATTCTCACCAGTAAGGCGAAGTTCATATCCCATTTTTGTACGATACAGGAAAATATATCCAATTACTGCCACTGCAATAGCGATGACAATGCCAAGATGTACACGGGTACCATTCACTAATACCGGGAGCTTTGACTGCTCTGTAAGTTTATAAGAAGCTGCACTTGCCTTTGGATCTCCTATCACATTGTTTAACATGTAATTGCCAAAATACAGGGCAAGATAGTTAATCATCAGAGAAGAAACAAGCTCATCTGCCGTAGTGGTAATTTTCATCACTGCCGGAATGGCGGTAAATAACGCTCCAACTATTCCGGCGCACACAAGAGCCACCATTGGAGACACAACCTTTGCAGTCATATGGATCGCAACACAGGATGCAATCAGACCTCCCACATGGAAGGCTCCCTCACCTGCCAGGTTAATCTGGTTTGCAGAAAACATTATACAGACACCGGTTCCTGTAAAGATCAAAGGAATCATGGACTCTACCACATTTCCAATATTTCTCTTGCTGGTTAATGGGCCGATAAGCAGATATTTAATAGCCTCTACAGGCTGTTCGCTTACCATAAAGATAATCAGGAAAGAGATAACAAGTGCGATCAGTACGGAAAGAACCGTCCGTAAAGCATCAAATCTTTTTGCACTATTCATACATAACTCCCTCCAATACTTCGTCTTTTTTGATACCCAGCATATGCTGGCCAAGTTCATCTTCCGTTACACTGTCCACATC
>JAQYGS010000137.1 GCA_028722515.1 Clostridia bacterium
TATGCTAAAACAACTTTTTCTTTCATAATCTTATTCCTCCTGAAATCAATTAAATTATTATGATACTTTTCATTTTTGAATAAATATTCACTGGAAACTTTACATATCCTGATTTTATTGTTTAACAAGTGACAATATACACCTTTTTTTATAAATATGCAATAGTAAAATGAAAATTTTTTTTGCGGGATTATGCATAAATATGCATAATTATAAGGAAAATACAGAGGGAAAATAAAAATACAGAAAAATGGCTATTGCATATTATGCAGTGTGGATGTATAATTAGTCCGATACTCTGAAAGAAATATTTTTCAGAAGATATATGAAACGTGAACGACGGAGGAAATTATTATGATTAAAGCAGGAATTATCGGGGCCACAGGATATGCGGGTAACGAAATTGTCAGGCTGCTTTTGGGACATAAGGATGTGGAAATTGTGTGGTATGGTTCCAGAAGCTACATAGATCAGAAATATGCGGATGTGTACCAGAACTTTTTCAGACTGGTGGATGCAGAATGTATGGATGATAATATGGAAGAACTGGCGGACGAGGCAGATGTGATTTTTACCGCTACTCCCCAGGGACTTTGTGCTTCTCTGATTAATGAAGAAATTCTTTCCAAAGCTAAGGTAATAGATTTAAGTGCTGATTTCAGAATTAAAGATGTAAAGAAATATGAAAAATGGTATGGAATAGAGCATAAAGCACCTCAGTTTCTTGATGAGGCGGTTTATGGTCTTTGTGAGATCAACCGTGAAGATATAAAGAAGGCAAGACTGGTAGCCAATCCCGGATGCTATCCCACATGCTCCACTCTTTCCATTTATCCTATGATAAAGGAAGGCCTGATAGATCCGTCTACCATTATCATTGATGCGAAATCCGGTGCTTCCGGTGCAGGAAGAGGGGCCAAGGTGGCCAATCTTTTCTGTGAAGTCAATGAAAACGTAAAGGCCTATGGAGTAGCATCCCACAGGCATACGCCTGAAATTGAGGATCAGCTAAGTTATGCCTGCGGGCAGGAAGTCCTCATAAATTTCACACCTCATCTGATTCCTATGAACAGAGGAATCCTGATCACTGCCTATGCTTCTCTTAAGAAGGATGTATCTTATGAAGAGGTGAAAGCTGTCTATGACAAATACTATGAAAATGAAACCTTTGTCCGGGTTCTTGATAAGGATGTCTGTCCTCAGACGAAATCCGTGGAAGGAAGCAACTATGTGGATGTAAACTTTAAGATCGATCCCAGAACACACAGAGTGATCATGATGGGGGCTATGGATAATCTGGTAAAGGGTGCAGCAGGACAGGCTGTCCAGAATATGAATCTGATGTTTGGACTAAAAGAGTCAGAAGGACTTCTTCAGATTCCCATGTGCCCGTAAGTTTTTTCGCAAAGAATGAATATGCGGATGAGAAAGGATGAACAGAAAATATGAAGATAATCAGCGGCGGAGTGACAGCTGCCAGAGGATTTATGGCCAGTGCAGCTGCAGCAGAGATTAAATATAAGGGCAGAACAGATATGGCAATGATCTACAGTGAGGTACCCTGCGTGGCAGCGGGAACTTTTACTACAAATGTGGTGAAAGCTGCCCCTGTAAAATGGGATCAGGAAGTTGTTTATCACCATCCCTATGCTCAGGCTGTGGTCTGCAACAGCGGAATTGCCAATGCCTGTACAGGAGCAGAAGGCTATGGATACTGTAAAGAAACGGCAGATGCCACAGCAGAGGAACTGAATATTCCGGCAGACAGTGTACTTGTTGCTTCTACAGGAGTGATTGGTATGCAGGTTCCCATTGAACGTATTAAAAACGGGGTGAAAATGATGGCACCTGTTCTCTCAGGAACACTTAAAGCCGGTACAGAAGCTGCCCAGGCTATTATGACCACAGACACGGTAAAGAAGGAAGTGGCTGTTCAGGTTGAGATCGGGGGGAAAACAGTAACCATCGGAGGAATGTGTAAAGGCTCCGGTATGATACATCCCAATATGTGTACCATGCTGAGTTTCGTGACCACAGATGCCAGTATTTCTAAGGAAATGCTTCAGAAAGCTTTAAGCGAAGATGTAAAAGATACATACAATATGGTTTCTGTGGATGGAGACACTTCCACTAATGATACGGTTCTTCTTCTGGCCAACGGCATGGCAGAGAATCCAAAGATCACAGAAGATGGGGAAGACTTTGAAGTTTTCAAAAAGGCTTTGAATTATATTAATACCAGCCTTGCAAAAAAGATCGCAGGGGACGGGGAAGGCGCAACTGCACTTTTTGAAGTAAAAGTGGTGGGTGCACGTACAAAGGAAGATGCTGTAACCTTAAGCAAGTCAGTGGTGACATCTTCTCTCACCAAGGCAGCCATTTACGGTCATGATGCCAACTGGGGAAGAATCCTGTGTGCCATGGGATATTCCGGTGTACAGTTTGATCCGGAAAAAGTAGACCTGTATTTTGAAAGTAGAGCCGGAAAAATCAAAATAATAGAAAATGGTGTTTCCACCGGATACAGTGAAGAAGAAGCTACAAAAATCCTGTCCGAGAATGAAGTTACTGCCATTGCAGATGTAAAGATGGGACAGGCCAGTGCCACAGCCTGGGGATGTGATCTGACGTATGATTATGTAAAAATAAATGCGGATTATAGGTCATGAGATACTTGAGGGGGAGCGGGCTCAAAGTTGCGAAAGCCCGCACGCTCCCCCTCAGACACCCCCTTCTTGGGCACGCTGTTGAATTCTGACGCGTGGAAACAGCGGCCAACATAGGGATGCAGGCTTGAATTGC
>JAQYGS010000138.1 GCA_028722515.1 Clostridia bacterium
ATCTGCCTGGATAAAAGAGGAGAGAAAAAATGAGAAAAGCGGCGGTAACAGCGATAAGTTTACTGGCGGCGATGACCATACTGACTGGATGCAGCAAGGATGAAGTGGAGGAAACAATCCAGCCATTAGTAGCAGACGCTATAGAGGACAATGATTCGGAAGCAGAGGAAGTGAATGAAAAAGAAAGTCCCCTGATTCCTGAAATCGATTCATCACTTCCGATACAGGAAGGGGCCAGAATTGCAGTAGTAAGCAAGGCTGCCAGGGGTGAGTACTGGAAACTTGTAAAAAAAGGAATGGAAGATGCAGTAAAAGCAGTCAATGATGCATATGGTTTTAAGAAAGATCAGGAGATCACAATGACTTTTGAAGGTCCTGACGATGAGACGGACGTAGAGAGCCAGATCAATATACTGGATGCTGTAATTGCTGAAAATCCCACGGTTTTGTGTATGTCGGCATGTGATACGGATTCCTGCCAGGCTCAGCTGGAGACTGCAAAGGAAAATGGAATTCCTGTTATATCCTTTGACTCTAATGTAGAGGATACGAAACTGATAAAGGCATACCGGGGTACTGACAATACAGAAGTGGGGAAGATGGCAGCTTATCATCTGGGACGCAGCATTGGTAAAATGGGAAAGGTAGTTGTGTTTTCCGCACAGGAGAAGACAAAGAGCATCCAGGACAGAGTGAATGGTTTCCTTGAAAATATCGGAAAATATGGTGATATTGAAGTAAAAGAAGTAGTTTATGCAGATCAGGTTGACGATATGGAATCTGCCATAAAAGGAGTGCTTGAAAAATACACAGCTCTGGATGGAGTCTTCTGTACGAATGCAGATATTACGGAACTTTATCTTGACATTGCAGAAGAAGAACAGGAAGAAGGAATTGCAGTCGTAGGTGTGGATGCAACTTCCAGACAGCAGAAAGCCATCAGGAATGGAGAGGAAATAGGAACTGTTTCCCAACAGCCATATGCAATGGGTTACCAGACAATGTGGACAGCCATTCAGGCTACAGCTTCAGGTAAAAAGGCGAAAATAGAGAGAAATGTTTTACTTACTCCTGCCTGGATCGATGCAGACTGCCTGGATGATCCCCAGTACAGTTCGTATTTGTATTCGGAATAAAACTAAATATACTGAAACTGCAGATAAAGCGTGGATACGATTAAGCCCAAACCGTTTCCACGTTTTTCTTTGATATAAATATAACAAATAGTGGCAAAATAAATCAAATAAATTTGAATAATTTGCACAACTACGTTGAATTTTTTACTATAATATGATAAGATTTATTTATGCGACAAAGACGAAAATAAATAATTTGTCTAAAGGGAGACATGCTATGAAACGTTGGTCAGAAATTCTCAGGAATATAACAATGCTGTCACAGCTTGGACTTTCATTTATTACTCCTCTTTTGCTGTGCCTTGCAGTCTGCTGGCTGATCAGTTCCCGTACAGGCGTGGGAGGATGGATCTATATTGCCGGATTTTTCTTTGGCCTGGGTGGTTCAGGAATGGTTGCATATAAATTTTATCTTTCTGTGAACAGGCGCGAAAAGAAAGAAAACACAGACAGGAAAAAAACGGTTTCTTTTAACAGACATTCATAGATATTTCATTATAAGTATATCAGAAAGGAAACAATATGAGCGGTTTTTTGGCAAATGTTCAGCCTGCGGTAAAAAAAGAAACAAAAAACGTCATCGTCATTACCGGCATCGGGCTGATTATTATGTGGATTGTTTTTGCAGTGCTTCATTACTTTATGCCGGAGAAGGTTCCTCTGGATTATACAGTATTTCTTGGAGGAATCGGCGGGGGTGTGATAGCAGTGATGAATTTTCTACTCATGGGGCTTGCAATGCAGAAGGCGGTAGCTGTACAGGATGAAGATGCAGCGAGAGCCAGAATTAAAGCAAGCTATTCCCAGAGGACTTTGATTCAGATGCTGTGGGTGATCGTTGCCATTGTTGCTCCCTGTTTTCAGTTTGTAGCGGGAATTGTTCCACTTTTATTTCCGGGAACAGGAATTAAAATAGTGGGAATATTTCATAATAAAAAACAGGAGGGGAATAAGAACTAACAGATGGGAGGTGAGATAAATATATGAATCTGGATCTTTCCGGGGCAAAGATATATTATACTTTCCCCATTGACGTGCCTTTTCTGGGCCCGTTCAGAATTACTGAGACTCTTGTGGTAAGCTGGCTTGTCATGCTGATCATTACAGGTCTTTGCATCTGGCTGACTCATGATCTGAAAGAGGAGAACATTTCCAAAAGGCAGGCGGTAGCAGAGCTTATTGTTGAAAAAGCCAACAGCTTTGTTATTGGAAACATGGGTGACAAATTTAAGAAAATGATTCCATTTATTGCCGCACTTTTTGCAACAAGTGTAGTATCAAATCTTATCAGTCTGATCGGACTTCGCAGTCCTACGGCGGATTTGTCCACAGAAGCTGCCTGGGCGGTAGTGGTATTTATAATGATCACTGCCCAGAAAATTAAGACGAATGGATTTGGAGGATATCTGAAAGGTTTTACGACCCCAATTGCGGTTATGACGCCATTTAATATCCTTTCCGAACTGGCGACACCTGTCAGTATGGCTTGCCGTCATTTCGGAAATATCCTTTCCGGTCTGGTTATCGACAGCCTGATCTATGGTGCCCTGGCGGTTGCAAGCTCGGCTCTTCTGGGACTTCTTCCGGGGATTATAGGAGATGTTCTGTCGAAGATACCTATTCTGGATGTTGGTGTACCTGCGATCACATCCGTTTATTTTGACTGGTTCTCAGGGGTTATGCAGGCATTTATTTTCTGTATGCTTACGGTAATGTACATTGCCAATGCAGCGGAAGAAGAATAAAAAAGAAAAAAATATATAATTTACATTACAGGAGGGTTTTATTATGGATTTTCAGTTATTAGCAAAAGGTATCGCATTAGCAGGATGTGCAATTGGAGCAGGATGTGCGCTGATCGCAGGTATCGGCCCTGGTATTGGTGAAGGTAACGCAGTATCCAAGGCTTTGGAAGCTATCGGACGTCAGCCGGAATGTAAAGGTGATGTTACATCTACTATGCTTCTTGGCTGTGCTATTGCAGAGACAACCGGTATTTATGGTTTTGTAACCGGTCTTCTTCTTATATTCGTTGCACCTGGTATGTTCATGAAGTTCCTTGGCTGATCTTGATTTATTGGAATAATGTAAGAACAGGAGGTTACAATCATGGAAGTACAGGGATTGGTTGGAATTGTGCCGTGGACTTTTATAGCGACGATCTGCAACCTTTTTATTCAGGTGTACCTCATCAAGCGTTTTCTTTTTAAACCTATCAATGCCATGCTTGAGAAGCGTAAAGCGAAATCTGACGCTCAGATCCAGGATGCGGTAAAGGCAAGGGAAGAAGCTGAGGCTATGAAGGCAGAATATGAGAAAGATATGCAGGAAGCAAAAAATAAAGCCAACGATATTGTAATGACAGCACAGAAGACAGCTGCCATTCAAAGTGAGGAAATGCTGAAAGAAGCTACCAGCCAGGTAACGGCCATGAAGGAAAAGGCAGAAAAAGACATTGCTCAGGAGAAGCGTAAAGCAGTCAACGAGATCAAAGGCGAAATCGGAGGTATGGCTGTGGAGATCGCCGGTAAGGTGATTGAACGTGAGATTAAAGAAGAAGATCATGAGAAACTGATTAATGAGTTTATTGAGAATGTAGGTGAGGCATCATGACGCAAACTGCCAGACTTTATGGAGGCAGTCTGTATGATCTTGCTGCCGAAGAAAAGCTCGATGGCAGGATCATGGAGCAAATGAATGAAATCAGACAGATTTTTTGGGAAAACCCGGAATATGTGAAATTGCTGGGAGAGCCTGCCATTCCGGAGAAGGAACGGCTTCAAATGATTGAAGAAGCATTTGGTACTCAGGCAGAACGATATCTGGTTAATTTTCTTAAACTGCTATGTGAACGGAAAATATTGAGAGAATTCCCCGGATGTTGTGATGAATTTGAAAAACGTTATAATGCTGCTCATAATATAGCTCAGGCTGTAGTAACCAGTGCAGTGCCACTCAGCGATAAGCAGATGAATGCTCTCAGAGAAAAACTGGAAAAGATCAGTGGAAAGCAGATTCATCTGATTCAGAAAACAGATCCTTCTGTTCTGGGCGGACTTCGTGTGGAACTGGAAGGCAGACAGCTTGATGGAACAGTACAAAGCCGTATTTCAGGCATTTCGAAAAAACTGAATGAAATAATTGTTTAAAGGATGGAATGGAAACATGCAATTAAAACCTGAAGAAATATCCAAAGTCATCCGAAGCCAGATAAAATATTATGAAAATGCGATTCAGCAGAATGAAACAGGTACGGTTCTTATGGTGGGCGATGGAATTGCCAGAGCCAGTGGTCTTGTAAACTGTATGGCAGGAGAATTGCTGGAGTTTGAAGACGGAAGCTATGGTATGGCACAGAACCTGGAAGAGAACAGTGTATCCATTGTAATATTTGGCTCTGATGAAAATATTGGTGAAGGTCAGACCGTGAAACGTACAGGCAAAGTTGTGTCTGTACCTGTAGGTGAAGCTTTGATCGGACGAGTGGTCAATGCCTTGGGCCAGCCTATTGACGGAGCAGGACCTGTTGATACAAAGGAGTTTCGCCCTGTAGAGAGTAAGGCTCCTGGAATCTGTGAAAGAAGATCTGTATATCAGCCTCTTCAGACAGGTATTAAGGCAATCGATTCAATGATTCCTATCGGACGTGGCCAGCGTGAGCTGATCATCGGTGACCGTC
This sequence comes from Clostridia bacterium, assembly GCA_028722515.1. Classification (GTDB taxonomy): domain Bacteria; phylum Bacillota; class Clostridia; order Lachnospirales; family Lachnospiraceae; genus Blautia_A. The sequence continues at coordinate 4,816 of JAQYGS010000138.1, forward strand.
AGACAGGAAAGACAACTATAGCCACAGATACGATCATCAACCAGAAGGGGAAAGATGTGATCTGTATCTATGTTGCCATTGGACAGAAAAGGTCAACTGTTGCAACACTTGTGGAAAATCTTTCAAAAAACGGTGCAATGGATTATACTATCGTTGTTGCGGCCACTGCGTCTGAATCAGCCCCGTTACAGTATATTGCACCTTATGCAGGCTGTGCAATGGGAGAATATTTTATGCATCAGGGAAAGGACGTTCTGATCATTTATGATGATCTGAGTAAGCATGCAGTTGCTTACCGTGCACTTTCTCTTCTGATTCGTCGCCCACCAGGCCGTGAGGCGTACCCTGGAGATGTTTTCTATCTTCATTCCAGACTTCTGGAGCGTGCCGCCAAACTGGATGATGAGCATGGAGGCGGTTCCATGACTGCACTTCCTATTATTGAAACGCAGGCAGGGGATGTTTCCGCCTATATTCCTACCAATGTTATTTCCATCACAGACGGGCAGATCTTCCTGGAAACAGAATTGTTCCATTCAGGAATTATGCCTGCAGTAAACCCGGGTATTTCTGTATCCCGTGTAGGTGGTGATGCACAGATCAAGGCTATGAAGAAAGTAGCAGGTACCCTGAAGCTTATTTATTCTCAGTACCGTGAGCTGCAGAGCTTTGCTCAGTTTGGTTCAGATCTTGATGCAGATACAAAGGCTCGTCTGGAACAGGGCGAACGTATTGTAGAAGTTCTGAAGCAAGACAGGAATGCTCCTGTTCCCGTAGAAAAACAGGTAGCTATTCTTTATGCTGTTACCAAGGGTATTCTTGGAAAAGTCAGGGTAGAAGATATAAATAAATATGAATCAGGACTGTATACCTATCTGGATACAGATGCTAAAGGTGCAGAAGTTATGCAGACGATCCGTTCTACAGGAAAACTGGAACAGGATACGGAAGATAAACTGCATCAGGTACTGGAAGAGTATACGGAGAATTTCCTGAATACAAGACCTGAAAAATAAAGTGATTAGGAGGGTATTATCGTATGGCTTCGAATATGAAAGCGGTAAAGCTGCGTATTAAAAGTGTACAGAGTACCATGCAGATTACCAAGGCCATGGAACTTGTAGCATCCTCCAAACTGCGTAAGGCAAAGGAACGGGCGGAGACATGCCGCCCATACTTTACGGAGCTGCATCAGACTTTAAAAGATATCGCAAGGGAGAATACAGATTTTTCTTCTGTATATTCCAGAAGCTCCGATAATCCCCGGACCTGTTATGTAGTCATTGCAGGTGACAGGGGGCTTGCAGGCGGCTATAATGCCAATCTGTTTAAATGTCTGGAGGCATCTGCCCAGGGTAAGGATTATGTAGTTCTGCCCGTTGGAAAGAAAGCTGTAGAATATTTCCATCAGAAGGGTATTGGATGTCTTACTGATGATTTTGCAGAAATCGCAGGTGTTTCAGTGGCGGATTGCTTTGAAATGGCAAATCTGCTCTGTACAGAATTTCGTAAAGGAACTTTTGGGCATATTGAATTGTGTTACACTGTTTTTAATTCCATGCTCTCTCAGCAGCCGGAAGTTTTTTCCATACTTCCTATGACTGATATACGAGAGGAAAGTGGAGGAAAAGTGGAAACAAAAGATCTGATTTTGTATGAGCCTGGAGCAGAAGCTGTATTTGATGCCATCGTTCCGGAAGATCTGGCCGGCCTGATTTATGGAGGCGTATGCGAAAGTACTGCCAGTGAACTGGCAGCCAGACGAATGGCAATGGATGCGGCAACAAGTAATGCAGAAGAGATGATCGAAAAGCTCAACCTGTATTATAACAGAGCCCGTCAGGCCAGCATCACGCAGGAAATCACGGAGATTGTTGCAGGTGCAGAAG
>JAQYGS010000139.1 GCA_028722515.1 Clostridia bacterium
AATTCGCATTCCAAATCGGCAAAATCTGCAGTCAGAACTGTATCGTACAGAATTTTCAGTTCATAAAATTCCTACCTGTGAACAATTCCCATTTTTCAGCATCTGCCTGTTCACACATACCTTGACCTACTCATACGAAAAAAGGTATATATCCAGCGATATATACCTCTTTTTACTACCCCTAAGGTCCAACAGGAGTATAAGATGGAGCATAAGATGACGATGTAGCTACCACATCCACCGTCTCAAAAATGACAACCTCTGCTTCCGGTTTTTCATATTCCTGCATATGCACATCTCCTTTCAGCCACATGGCGTATCTAATGTTTTCCAATTATACTCTTTTTCAGGAAGATTGTCAAGAAAAAACATTATTACTGACTGCGTAACAAAACATTATTACTGACTGCGTAACTTTACCTTCGGATTTAATTGGATAGAGTTCACCCACGATGCGCTGATAAAGTATCAGGCAATGACCTGTGGTTTTACTTTACTCCATGTTCCTTTTTTCCGCAAGGCCTATTTGCCCAATCGGGCAGACCCCGGCTTAGTCCTCTTGGGTGACCTTTTAGGCTGTGCCCTGACACCTGTCAAGGACACAGCCACTTGTGGTGCGAAGCATCCTTGACAGATGTCGGGTACAGCCTTATTTATGATCAAGAGGACTAAGCCCTTTTCTGGCGTTTTTCGCCATCATTACAATCCCCAGATATGTGCATTGAAATACACGATTTTTTTATTCTGTACTGGCATGCTATGTGTTATGCTCTCCATATATTTTCCCAGCTGTCCATGCCTGTTTTTTTCCGACTCCATGATCTGGCTGCTGCTCAGGATCTCATACTCTGCACCTGCCGCCGGTTGCAGTTTTTTCTCCTGATAACGCACCAGTTCAAGCATATCTCCTCCGTTCAGATAGTATGTCCTCAGCTGCGCCATCTTGGCAGCCCCCTTTACGCTCCAGCCCATCGGTCGGGAGCTCATCCGGTCCGAAAGTACATGGCTCACATGCCCCTCCGTACTGCTTCCTTTTACTCCTTCCTGATGCTTTAACCGAAGCCTCGCTGCCGTCCAGTTTGACAGTATATATTCTTTTGCCTCTTCCATTCTGGTCAGTCCCGTATCCCCTGTAATGTATCCTTCCAGTTTCTCCACCAGTTCTACAAAATCTGTTTTTGTTTTTCTGCGGATTGTCTTTCTCAATTCATCTTCTGCGTCTGTCTGACTGTCTTTCATATGGCTGGTCAGCTTTGTCAGATACTTCTCCAGATGGAATCCATCCAAGACATGCGTGGCACCGGCAATACGTTTCATTCCTGCTTTGATCCATCCGCCGCCATCTGAGTTTACATATATTTTCTTTACTTTTTCCAGGTCATAATGATTATCCAGATATTCATATATTTCGTCCCAGAACTTTTGATTATCCTCCCCGCTGTTCACACTGCTAAAATAATACGGATTGATCAGGCAGTGTCGTTTGCTCTTTGGTGATTCGTTTTCAATTCCCTCATAAACATAGACCAGCTTCGTGATCAGACTGTTATTCTTCTGATGATTCGAATTCTCCGTCAGATCTCCTTTCTTTTCGCGGAACTGCAGTGACACATGATCCTCATCTGCATCAATGTAAAGATAATCCACCACTTTTTTATGTTCTGGTTTTTCCTCATTCTTAGGGAAATTAAGTGCATGTATCTTATTCATTACCGTCTGTTTACTCACCTCAGATGTCAGACTGACCTCCTCGCCGCCACGGCGATAAGAACTTTGAACAGCTTCCTCAAGGAGCTTTGCCTCTGCATCTTCAGTGATTCTCTCACCCGGGTCAAGTCCGAGAATCCGATCCAGGAGATATTCACTTTTTCCGGTTGTTTTACTTGTAAACAACGTTTTCCGGAATGTCACATCCCCCAGAGAAGTGGTCAGCTGCTTTCTGCTATGGGTTTCCACTACCCAATTCTTCAACCGGACAGGGCTTTCCTGAAGCATCCGATCCATTGTTTCCAGAGACTCCTTTATCATTTCTACTCCCAGCTTATGCAGTTCATCCGTAATTCCATGGATGTATTCTGCCAGCCGGGTGGGATCCTTCAGAAATTCATCTTCAAGTTTCTCAAATCTGTTGATGCATTCTTTTTCAAAATATCGTATACTGTTAACCATAGAGAACACCTTTCTTTGCTTTCGTATTTTGGTTTGGTCACCTAATACTTTATCACAAAGTGGTGTTCTCTTTTCATTTATTCCGAATAAAATTTTACGCTAGCGCACGTGTTCTATTGATCTGCAATATCAAGCGAAAATCCAATCTCTCCCGCGATCTCCTGCAAACATTCCAAAAGAAGCGGATTAAAGTTTCCGCACTCTCCGTTCAGGATCATCTCCATTGCCTTTTCATGTGAAAACGC
>JAQYGS010000140.1 GCA_028722515.1 Clostridia bacterium
ATTTTATTTCAGCACGATAGCCTGGGTCAGATGTCTTGGTGAATCTGCGTCAAGTTCCTTACTTTCAGCAATATAATATCCCAGCATCTGGCCAATAAATCCGATCATAGCTGCGTACTGCATGTCATTCCATCCCTCATCCATAGAATAAACATAATCAGCTGTCTGGTCAAATGTACTACCCAGCTGTCCTCCAATAACCGTAACAACAGCTCCATAACTTTTCATTTGCTCCATAAGAGCTTTATCTCCATCTCTGCAGGATTGATTACTGAGACACAAAATCAGAGTATTTTCATCTACAAGGCTCATAGGTCCGTGACGATATTCCAGGTCATAATATCCCTCCGAATTACTGATTCCCATTTCTTTCATTTTGTTCATACACTCATTGGCCACACCATAATAAACTCCCTGGCCCAAAGTAATAAACAGGTTTAGATTACTATGTTCCGTAAGAATCTTTCTTGCAAGATCGTCCATATCTCTTAATACTTTTTCAGATACCTGTGCGTAATTGTCCATTTGACTGATTTCTTCTTTTTTTCCACCTGCATACATTGCCATAATCACTGCCAAATAAACCATACTGGTAAACGACCTTGTCATGATTACGCTATCTTCCGCTGTATCAGGGGAAAGAATATAATAGTCATTATATTTTTCGCTGTCCTTGTCACAGGTAATTGCCAAAGTAGTAACCTGTGGAAAAGTGTGAACTTTATCAATTGCCATTCTTACTTCTGTCGTATAGCTCTTTCTCGTAATTGGCAGTACCAGCACATTTTTTCCTTTAATATAAGTTTCCGGGAAATAATAAAGTTCAGAGCAAGGTACTCCTTTAGATGGAATGTCTGTATAAGCGGAAAAAGCAGCTGCAGAAGCCTGAGCAAGATACAGGGATGTTCCACACCCTGTAAAAATCAGCTGATCGTATGTTTTTCCACTGAAAAATACCTGATCCAGGGTTTTAAAAATATCCTGCAGGGAATCATTAACTGCCTGAAAAGATGCAGGCTGCTGATAAATTTCTTTGTAGGTTAACTCACTGTTTTTTTTCATGATATGTATCCTCCTGATTTTATATAATCTATTATGCTTTTCCTTCAGAACCTGCAAGACGAATGATCTTCTTCACATCTTCTGTCAGCGCATTATTTGCAAACTGGGATAGTTTCCAGGAATGGCCCTGGTGGTTTGTCTTTAATGCTTCTTCATAATGTTCAACATATTTATAACGGATCTCTGTTCCAAAATTAATTTTGGCTACACCCAGCTGAATAGCTTTTTTAATTATTTCTTCTTTCATTCCTGTACATCCATGAAGCACAAGAGGAATATCAGTAAATTTTCTGACTTCTTCCAGAACTTCAAGCTTAATATCCGGCTCACCTTTATAATATCCATGGGCATTTCCAATTCCAATTGCAAGAGAATCCGGCTGGCAAAGCTCCAGATACTGACGCACCTGCTGTGGATCTGCCGTATTTTTATTTTCCTGCTGGACTCCTTCATTATCAAGTCTCAGAAGTTCTCCAATTTCTGCCTCTACCGGCACTCCAAAGCATCTTGCCGTATTGATCACTTCATTTGTCAACCGTGCATTTTCTTCTATAGGTTTTGTAGATCCGTCGATCATTAAAGAAGTAAATCCATATTTCAGTGCCTTCATACATGTTTCAAAACTGTCACCGTGATCCAGGTGAATGGCAATAGGCACACTAACTTTATTTGCACACCATTTGCTGACCTGAACGAACCAGTCATCCCCGGAATAAGCTCCTGTAGAAGTATAGTGAGCCAGAATTGCAGGAGAATGCATTTCTTCTGCTGCTCTGCATATTGCCCAGATTATATCATAATTTCCACCCTGGGTATTGATTGCCGGAACCGCATAATGCCCTTTCTGTGCATTTTTTAACATTTCTTTCGTTGTAACTATCATTTATACCACTTCTTTCTCCTGTTTTAAACAGATTATTTTATTTGTTTATTGTACTTTCCCGTATTACCAGCCTTGCATCAAATACATTTACTTTTCCGGTGTTTTCATTTCTGATCAGAGATAACAGAGATTTTATAGCCGTTTTACCCACTTCTTCCTTCTGAATTTCCACAGTTGTAAGAGGAGGCGTTAAGTATTGGCTGATGAGTGAATTATCAAACCCTGTAACTGACAGATCTTGTGGAATTTTCCTTTGGTTTTTTTCTGCTGCGTGTAAAGCTGATGCTGCCAGAACATCTGACCTTGATATTACAGCGTCAATTTCAGGATTCTCTTTCAGCAGATAACATAACTTTTCCTCTGCCTCATTAATGGACTTACAACCGGAAATTCTGTATTTCTCTGAAAATTTAAGTCCTGATTTCTTTACTTCATCAAGAAAACCCTGATAATGAAGATCTGTCACTTTACTCTCTCTGACCTCATCCAGATAAACAAGATTTCTGCACCCTGAGGATATCACATACCTGGTGCAGCTTCTGCTCCCTTCATACAATCCTGTCTCCACGAATACAGCATTTGTCAGCTCACATTTTATTTCTCTATTTAAAAGAATGACCATTGGTATGCCTGAAGCAGAAAACATCTGAAGCTGTCTGTCTGTAACGGCAGATGCACTTATGCACAGACCATCAAACTGCCTGCTGATCACTCTGCTGACAAATTCATCTTCCTTCTGGCTCTCACAAAGCGAAATCATATATCCCTGCTCATATGCATCTCTGCTCATCCGGCTCACCATCTGAGAAAAATAACCACTGCTCATTTCTTCCGCGACAAACAGAATCTGAAGGCTTCCCTTTCCATGAAGAGCTCTTGCAATATTATTTGGCTGATACTGTAATTTTTCTACAGCGTCAAGAACACGCTGTCTTTTTTCTTCTTTCACATAACGATTTCCGTTCAGAACATACGATACAATCGTTTCCGACACCCCTGCCGCTTCTGCTACGTCTTTTCTTGAAACTCTTTTTCCCATTACTTTTTTATTTATACACACGTGTGTACACTCAGGTTAAAGATTACACAGACATTTCTGCCTGTGCAATCCATGAATCAGCGGTTAATCATTCCTTGCAAGCTTCTTCCATAACATCGAAGAGAACATAATTATCTACAGGTGTTTCTTCGCAGTCACCGCTGTCTACAAATGCCTTCTGCTGAAGTTCATAGTAACCTTTAATATCATCCATATTATTTCTTACAAAATCACTTGTTGTCCAATCAGCAACATTAACCTGATCAAGAAGGGTCTGTTTGTCAAGTTTGATCTTATCAGCAATCCATCCGCATACTTCATCGTCATTATTGTGGTCTGCACGATAATCAAATCCTTTGTAAAGGGCTCTTGCAAATCTTACAAGGACATCACGGTTTTCTTCTGCATATTTAGGCATTGCAATCCAGCTTGCAAGAGATACTGTCTGATCAATAAATGTCTTATTGTCTGTAAGTTTCACACCATCATCGCCTAATTCCTGAAGAATTTTCAAAGAATTCGGTACCCATGTAGCACATGCATCAACACTTCCGGAAAGCATTGCTGTAACAATATTTGTTGCATCCATATCCATTGCTGTGATATCATCCATGGTCAGGCCACCCTTATCAAGTGTCTTTTTCAGGATATCTTCACTGGATGTGCCTGAAGAATATGCAATTGTTTTGCCTTTTAATCCTTCAATTGTATCAGTGCCTTTTTCTTTGCTTCCGATCACAGCATCACCATTGGATACGTGTGCAAGAGCAAAGATATCAGCTTTACCATTAATGCAGAGTTTATGAGCTCCCTGTCCGATATATCCTACGTCAATAGAACCGGATTCCATTGCCTGGATGATTGTAGGACCATCAGAAAATTCTGTAAGCTGAACATCAATGTTTTCATCTTCAAAGTATCCCAACTCGATTGCAGAGATGAGTCCATTCAGGCTTGCATAATCAGGCATATACGCAACGTTTACAGTTACTTTCTCAGGAGCTGCTTCCTCTTCTGCAAATACGCTAAATGCCCCGAATCCTACAGTCATAGTCGCTGCCATAGCAACTGCAGCAATTTTTTTCCATGTCTTGTTCATTTTCATTCTTCCTTTCTTGACTTAAAATTTAAGGGTCACGTCCCCTTATTACATTTATATCTTGAACCGCTTCTGATGTACATACGGTCAAAATATCACTTTCTGACTTCCAGATATTCTTGGTATACCTGGCTCCAGATGTAGTTCTTAAGCTCCATAAAACGCGGGCTCATCTTTGTTTCCTGATCACGCGGATATGGAATATCAATATCTACAATGTCTTTAATACGTCCGGGTCTTGCACTCATAATTATAACTCTCTGTGCAAGAATAATAGCTTCGTCCACATCATGAGTAATAAAGAAACACGTCTTTCTCTCAGTTTCCCATGTCTTAAGAAGCTCTGTCTGAAGCTGAGTTCTTGTCTGTGCATCCAGTGCTCCAAAAGGTTCATCCATAAGAAGTACTTCAGGCTTCACTGCATAAGCTCTTGCAATGGCAACCCTCTGTTTCATACCACCTGACAGTTCCTTTGGATAATGATCAACAAAGTCTTCCAGCTGAACCATTTTTATGTATTTCATTGCTGTCTCTTTTGCTTCAGCATCACTTTTACCCTGTAATTTCAGGCCAAACATAACATTCTTTAAAACTGTCAGCCATGGAAACAGTGCGTACTGCTGGAATACAACTCCTCGCTCCGTTCCTGTTCCCTCAATCTTCTTATCATCAATATAAACAGAGCCGCTTGTTGGAAAATCAAGTCCTGCAATTATATTCAGCAAAGTGGATTTACCACAACCGGATGGCCCTACCACACAGATAAATTCATTTTCTTTAATATCAAGACTTACACCGTTTAAAGCAGTCATTTCGCCGTTACGTGTATTGTATACTTTCTTTACATTATCAATTTTAAGTTTTGTTATTCTCTCTTTTCCTGCCATCCTGTTAACCTCTTTTCCAAGTACTTGATTATTTTTTCCATTATAAGACCAATGATACCAATGATAATGATATAAAGCAGCATTGCAGCCGTTTCAAAGCTGTTTGCCAGAGAACGGATTCTCATTCCAAGGCCTGCGGTAGCTCCTGTTGTTTCTGCTGCAATCAATGTTGTCAATGCTACGGATACACCAAGACGAACGGCTGTAATAATAAATGGTGTTGTTGCCGGGAAAATAACTTTTACAAAAATGTCTCTGTCTTTTGCTCCAAGAACTCTTGCTGCTTTAATAAGTGTGTTGTCAATATTTCTTACGCCCTGGAAAATTGTTACAGTCATTGTTAGGAATGTAGCAATCCAGATAACGATGATCTGAGGTTTCCTTCCTACACCTGCTGTGATAACAACAAGAGGTACATATGCCAGAGGCGGAATGTTACGAATAAACTGGATCCAGGGTTCCAGAACTCCTCTTACCGGCAGGTACCATGCCATCGCAAAAGCCACTGGAACTGAAGTTACAAATCCAAGGGCAAATCCTGCGATGATAGAGATCATAGAACTGCAGAAGTCCTGTGCCAGGGCTCCATTTGATACCATTTTCTGAATTGCTTCGATAATGGCAGGAATAAATGGAAAACTTCGTGCCGTCCTTGGGTTAATAGATAATACGAACCATAATGCAATGGCCGCTGCCAGGGAAATTAAAACCCATGCCCATCCCGGGATGGACTGCAGCTTACTTTTTTTCTGTTTGTCCATAAGTTACTCTCCTTTTTCTTTTTATATTTACCTGTATTAGTGCATAATACAGATAATTTTCTTGTTAAATATAATCCCTGAAATTCAGAAATTCCGGAAGGTCTCCTCCAATCAAAGGCTTGCACCAGTTTATGAATTCTTCAGTTACATCATTACCTCTTTCATTAATATAGGTATCAGGCATTTTTCTTTCATACAACATAACTTCTTTTATAGGAACAAGCTTTGGTTGTATCTGATAAATATCTCCAGGTATACGTTCAAAACCAATCATGACACCGCTTTTTCCTTCTACTGCACTTCTGAGTGCCTGAATTCCTGCCATACGGGCTTCCTCTCTGTCTACCGGCGACTGTAAAGCTACCGATGCTCTTCCGCACAAACCCGGTTTTTCACTTCTTGCTTTGATCCCAAGCTCTTTTACCACAAGATTGGCAAGGTGCGAGCTTACATCACCATAATAAACAGCTCTCTCAGTCTTAAAAATAGGTGGTACGATAGATTCTCCATTTGCATTATGAAGTCCTTCGCTTACAACTACAAGAACTCCACCCTGCTTCTCATAGAGTCTGGAGACATCTTCAAGGAATTCTGTCTCATTGAAATTTCTTTCCGGAAGATAAATAAGGTGAGGAGCATCTCCCTGTTTTCTCCTGGCAAGTGCAGAAGCTGCCGTTATCCATCCTGCATTTCTGCCCATTGCTTCCATAATACATACGTGAATGGGAAGTGATTTTATATCTTCTCCAACTTCCTGGGCAGATGCGGCTATATATCTTGCAGCACTTCCATATCCGGGACAGTGATCAGTCATTGCAATATCATTATCTATTGTTTTTGGAATACCCACTACTCTGATATCAAGGTTTCTGCATACCTCATAAATATGTCCGCATGCATCCATAGTGCCATTTCCACCATTTAAAAGAACATATTTGATATCATATTTGCGGAAAATTTCTGCCATTTTTTCATAATCTTTTTCATACAACGGATACCTTGAAGATCCAATTGCAGATGCAGGTGTATGTAAAAGAAGTTTTAATTTATCATCCTCAAATGAAGTTAAATCCAAAAAAGTTTCGGAAAAAATAGCCCCGGTTCCTCCAATTGCTCCATACACTTTTCCTACTTCCGGATTCCTTTTTGCCTCTTCAATCACTCCATAAAGAGATGCATTAATCACTGCAGTAGGTCCGCCTCCATGTACAACTAATACATTTTGTGACATGATTTACTTGTCCTTTCTTTTAATTTGTGCAAGATTTAATATTATTGCAGTTATCATTTAAACTGTTTTGTTGAATTTCACTTTATGCTCTAATTTTAACACAATTTTTTGAAAATAAAAGGCGATTTAACTCAAACGTTGTCTATTAATTTTGTATAATTTGCACATCGTTTTTTTGTGTATTTTACATATATAATCCATCTTTTATTTTTGTTTTTATTGATGTAATTATTGAATTAATACAAAAAAAGAGGTCAAATATAGTTTTTCACTATTTAACCTCTTTGTTATTTTTCGTATATTCTGTATTAAGTTGTCCTTATATTATTATTTCTTTTCAGAAAAAGCAATACTTTATCTAAGCAATATTTCAATTATCTATGCAAACGTTTGACTTACCACAGACGGTAAATATTATAAACACAAATCAGCATAATAATTGCCATCAGACCTATAAACAATTTATTAACCGTAGCTTCATCTATCTTTTTATTTATTTTTCTTCCTGCCATACCTCCCAGGATTCCACCGCCTACCATCAAGATCAGAAGAGCAGCGGAGAATTCAGGTACAGTACCGGTTACTAATGTATTAATAAGGCTTGTAAGCTGAGAAAAGAGAATAATATAAAGTGAATTCTGTGCCGCAGTCTTTGTATCCATGGAAAAAAAGAAAAAAAGAACAACCAGATTTATTGGGCCTCCTCCAATTCCCAGGAAGGATGAAAATACGCCAAGAACAACACCGATCAAAACACATGCAATTACACTTTTTACATGATGTGTTTTAATTCTTCTTTTTTCTATAGTATATATCATAGTGCCAAAAGTAATGATCAGAAGACATATTGCCTGGATAGCTCCAACTCTGTCTTTATTTCCAGCCATATCTGTAAGGACCTGAAACATCGTCTTTCCTGCCACGCCTCCCAAAGCAGCCCCTATGGCAAGTGGAGTTCCTGTTTTTATATCAACAAGAGAATCACCGCTTCTTTTCGCTTTTACAACCGAATAACAGGACATTGACAAAACCGTACAGCCGGATAAAAAGCTGATGGAAGCAACACTTAACACTCCAAAAGCATCCAACAGAGGTTTAATTAGCACACCGCCCCCGATTCCGCAGATTGCACCTACTACAGATGCGAAAAAACTTACAGCCAGAAAAATAAAATATAAATAAATACCCATTTTTGTTTCCCCCATTTTTCTTCTGTTTCTTTTTATTATAACAAGACTATAAAAAAATTCACTTTATTTTCAAGCAAACGTTTGTCTTTAATTTTACATTTTTTACTACTTCCTTCTATATTTTTCATTAAAAATCAGATATACTGAATATATAATTGTAGTCTAAATTTGATAATATAACAAATTATTTACTTAGGATAAATCTAAGAAAGGAGGGACAGCATATGACACTTAAGGAAATTGCAGCAGAAGCCGGCGTTTCTATTTCCACTGTTTCACGAGTTATTCATCAGAATACCAAGAGTCCTGCCAGTAAGGAAGTACAGGACCGAATCTGGGATATTGTCAGGCGTACAAATTACATGCCTGGAAATACTTCCAGGGAATCAGTAAAAATTTCCACTGAGCAGTGTTCACATCCTTTTCATTCCATAGCCTGTCTATTTGCACGTGTTCCTGATGGAGAATCTGATTTTTTCTTTTCCACTCTGGCAAGAAGCATCGAAAAAGAAGCTTACAGACATAATTATATTTTGACATATACTTTTTCTGCCTTTGATATTGACGATCCTGTCACTTTACAGCATATTGCAGCAAATAAAATAGATGGCATTGCTGTATTGGGACGTTGTGAAAAACAGCATCTTAAATTCCTGAAAAAAAATTTTCAGTATGTAGTCTATGCAGGTTTGAATAATCTGAATGCAAAGTATGATCAGATTATTTGCGATGGAAAACAGATCGGATATGATGTGGTATCCTATCTGATCAGGCTTGGGCACAGAAAAATTTCATATATAGGTGAAACTGTCAACGAAAATAGATATGAGGGATATTGTGAAGCTTTAAGAAAGGCTCAGATTCCTCTTGATGAAAAATACGTTGCGAATGTCACTCACTCTACAGAAGAAGGATATAAAGGAGTTTTTAACCTGTTAGACAAAGGATGCGATGCTACTGCTTATTTCTGTGCTGATGACATTACGGCCATTGGTGCAATGAGAGCAATCAAAGAGCATGGTCTGAAAATTCCAGATGATATTTCTGTAATTAGCATAGATGATATTGAAACCTCACAATATCTGTCTCCTATGCTGAGTACCGTACATATTCCTCTGGAAGAAATGGGCCGTATGGCTGCCAAGATTCTTATTGACCGCATCGAAGAAGGGCATGGAGAACATCTTAAAATTCTCTTTCCGTACAACATTATGGAACGGCAAAGTACGGCACCTCCCGGAATCTGTGAAATGAAAGGAGAGAAAGAATGATCATTACAATTAAAGATTCATCCCTCTGTGCCTCCATTGACACTATGGGAGCACAATTGATTTCTTTGAAAGACAATCAGGAGAAAGAATACATTTGGCAGAGAGATCCACAGATATGGATGCGCTGCTCTCCACTTCTGTTTCCTGTAGTAGGTAACTGTCGAAATGATAAAACAATCATCAACGGAAAATGGTACACTATGCCAAAGCATGGATTTTGCAAAGATATGGAATTTTCTGTCATAAAGCAGTCAGAGTCTTCCGTATCACTATTTCTTTCTTATACAAGGGATACTTTAGAACATTATCCATATAAATTTGGCATTACCCTTACATATACCGTATCAGAAAGTGCTCTATCCATTATATACCGGCCTGAAAATTTTCAGGAAGATCCTATGCCTTTTTTCCTGGGTGCTCATCCCGGTTTCCGGTGTCCTTTAAATGATGGAGAAAGATTTGACGATTATCAACTTTTATTTGACCAGGAAGAAAGCACTTCCTCCATGGTGTACGACCTGACTTCGCTTGAATTTGATCCGGAAAAAGCTGGTATAACACTTAAAAATACCCATGTTCTTTCCTTGTCCTATAATATTTTTCAGAATGATGCAGTATTTTTTGAGAAAATACATTCCCGAAAGGTATCACTTATCCACAAAATTTCCGGGAAAGGAATTCAGGTTGATTTTCCAAACTTCCAATCGATTGCTTTCTGGACCTGTGTTCATCCAGAAGCCCCCTTTCTTTGTATCGAACCCTGGAATGGAAGTGGAATTCGGAAAGATGAAGATGATGAGTTCATACATAAACATGGAATTCAAATCCTTGATGGTAACCAGTCTTCAGAATATTTTCTGCAGATTCGTATTCTTAAGTAAAAAAGCTCCATGGACTGTATATAATTTACAGTCCACGGAGCTTATTATTTGGAAAGAACCTAACGGGCATATTCCACTGCTCTGCTCTCACGAATTACATTCACTTTGATCTGGCCTGGATATTCAAGCTCTGATTCAATCTGTTTTGCAATATCACGTGCAAGCAAT
>JAQYGS010000141.1 GCA_028722515.1 Clostridia bacterium
AATATGGATGCACCAAGTGCAGGAAGCTTTAATGTGATAGAATATTCTCTTTCATCGCATTCGACCTTTTTTGCGGTTTTAATCCGTGGATTAACGAAGCCGCTTCCACCATACTTTTTATCGTCACTGTTGAAGATTTCCTTGTATTTGCCTGCAAAAGGTACACCTACGTTATATTTCTCATAGGGAACTGCAGAAAAGTTAAACAGAGCCAGAATGGTTTCTTCAGGTTTTTCTGTTTTTCTGAGAAAAGCAATTACGTTTTCATCATATTTCATAAGCTGGATCCATTCAAATCCATCGTAGGAATCATCCATCTGATAAAGCGCAGGATGAGTAACATACATACTGTTTAATTCTTTGACAAAAGTTTTCAATTCTTCTGGCATATCTGCATCGGGTGCTGTCATTTTACATCCGGGATGCATAACCATGTATGTGTATGCCTCACGTACCTGGGCAATCTTCTGCTCCTCATTTCCCGGAAGGCGGGACAGAAAATCTTTCAGTGTTCCCACGTCTCTGCTTCCAAGAGTCAGGACATAATGCTCACAATATGCATAAAGCATGGAAACTGTCAGCTGATCATGATAATTCTTTCTTTCAATAGGATCCTTGCTTAAATATGTGAGCAGATCTTTCGTCCAGCCTCCACTCCATTTATAGTCAAAGCCCGGATGATCATTTTCCACACTTTCCGTAAGCTGTGGCCAGAGGCCATCTTCCTGTGCAATAAGAAGTGTACCGGGCACTCTTTTCTTTATGACAGAGTTTAAATGCTTGAAAAATTCTACAGCATCCAGGTTTTCATTGGTTCCATATATATTGGGTTTCCATTCACCGGGATTTCTTCCGTAATCCAGATAAAGCATAGCATCCACATCATCCATGCGAAGACCATCTGCATGATAAACCTCCAGCCAGAAGCATGCATTTGAGATCAGGAAATCTTTGACCATAGGGCTGGAATAATTATAAAGTAATGTTCCCCAGAAAGGATGAACTGCAAAAGCAGGATCCTTGATTTCATAAAGCGGAGTTCCATCAAAACGTTCCAGGCCTGATTCATAGCGGGGAAACTGTGCAGGGGTCCAGTCAAGGATCACACCGATTCCTGCCTGATGAAGTTCATCTATAAATTTATTCAGATCCTGTGGAGTTCCGTATCTTTCTGATGGCGCATAGTATGAATAGGTGGAATATCCCGCAGTAATATCATCAAGGTATTCCATAACCGGATGAAGTTCCACATGAGTATAATTTTCTTCAACGAGAAATTCTGTCAGTTCTGATTTATCTTTCCACTGATCCAGGGAAGTTTCATAAATGCAGACAGGCTGTTTCCTGTCTTCAAATCGGCTGCGTTCCTTGATCCACTCCTGATCGTTCCATTGAAAATTACTTAAATCAGCTGTTACAGAAGCACCCTCAGAGTTGCACTGGGAACAGAAAGCATAAGGATCTGCCTTATAGAGTGTTTTTCCGCCTTTTATTTTTATTTCGTATTTATAAGCAGTACCTGCTTCTACACCTGGGATAAATAATTCAAAGATACCTGACATAGGCATTCTGTGCATAATATGGGCACGACCGTTCCAGTTATTAAATTCCCCGATAACATTTACGCTGACAGCATTAGGTGCCCAGACTGCAAAATATGTTCCTTCCACACCCTGGATTTTCATTGGATGAGCACCCAGTATCTTATAAGCGTCATACAAGACCCCTGCACAGAAGGCTTTTTCCTGGGCCTCTGTAATCTGGCAGGGAAATGCATAGGGATCAGGAAATTCCTTTATTTCTTCACCCTGTTTTACCTGGAAAAGATACTGAGGTATTTTATGAAGAGGAAGCATTGCTGCAAAATATCCTGCCTCATCTTCCTTTTCACATGGGTAAACATCCTTACCACAAATGACACTGACCTCATCTGCGTCAGGGAAAAATCCCTGAATAAGCAGTCCATCCTTGGTGATCTTCGGTCCCATTACGTCTCTGGGAGATGTTTCTTCTCCGTAAACGATAGCCTCGATTCTTGGCCAATCCATATAATCGTATATTAATTCATTCATTAAGTTGCGCCTCCCGGTTTTCTTAAAGCTAAACTATTTTTATTTTAACATTTTTATGGGAAAAAATAAAGAAATTTGTTTGACAAATATACATTATTAGGCTAAATTTTATTTATAAATATATGTTTCTGGAGGAAGATCATATGATGAAAGAGAGAGCCTTTGATGTGACGGCTTTAGGTGAATTACTGATTGATTTTACGGAGAATGGGATAAGTACACAGGGTAACCCTATACTGGAAGCAAACCCCGGGGGAGCTCCATGTAATGTGCTTGCAATGCTTGAAAAGCTGGGAAAGAAAACGGCCTTTATCGGGAAGGTTGGCAGAGATATGTTCGGCTTACAGCTGAAGAATGTTGTAGAAGAAGTTGGAATCGATACCAGGAATCTTATCCTGGATGATGATGTTCATACGACTCTTGCTTTTGTACATACTTACCCGGATGGAGACAGGGATTTTTCTTTTTACAGAAATCCCGGTGCGGATATGATGCTGACGAGAAGTGAAGTAATGAAAGAGCTGATACAGGATTCACGGATTTTTCATTTCGGTACACTCTCTTCTACACATGAGGGTGTGAGAGAAGCTACCCGCTATGCCATTGATGTGGCAAAGGAAGCCGGCTGTATCATAAGTTTTGATCCTAACTTACGTCCTCCTCTCTGGAATAGCCTTGAGGATGCCAGAAGAGAGATAGAATACGGTCTGGGCAAATGCGATATTCTGAAAATATCAGACAATGAAGTGGAATTCCTTTTTGGAACTACAGATTATGATAAGGGAGCCGGACTTATCTGTGAGAAATATCATATTCCACTTATTCTTATTACTATGGGAAAAGATGGAAGCCGTGCATATTACAAAGGCCTTCGAGTGGAAGCTGCTCCTTTTCTTCAGGAGAAGACCATTGAAACTACAGGGGCAGGAGATACTTTCTGTGCCGGCTGCCTGAATTACATTCTGGAACATGGACTGAATGACCTGACAGAAGAGAACCTGAGAGAAATGTTAACTTTTTCAAACGCTGCCGCATCTTTGATTACGACACGTAAGGGTGCTCTAAGAGTAATGCCGTCACAGCAGGAAGTGATGGATTTTATAAAATCAAGACAAAAATAATGATATATTAAAATGGCAGGCGGATTCTAATTTCCGCCTGTTTTTCTTTTATTTTTTTTTCTTTCCAGAAACCAGTAAAGAATATACATTGCAACACCAAGGAATGAAATCACTGCACATGGAACCAGTTCTTTTGGCGCATAGTTAAACACAACTTTGTGATTTCCCGGTAAGATCTTTACTCCAATAAGTCCGTCATTTCCAATGGAAATTCTGTCAGCTTCTTTTCCATCGACAGTTATTTCCCAGCCGTCAATGTAAGGGATGGAGGTAAAGAGTATTCCTTCTTTATCTGAATTTACCGTGCCTTCAATATGGGTATCTTCAAAAGAGGTAATGTGATATACGTTCTTGCTCAGTTTATCGTAGGCTTTCTGAAATACGGCGTCATCATAGCCCGCAGCGTAAAGTTTCACGGTACCTGTTTTCCTGTAACCTTTTTCAAATGCTCCCTTTTTTGTAAGGGCAAAATCAATCTGTATTTTTTCTCCTGCGGATACATAACCTACGTTGATCAGACTTCGTCCCGTGGAAATATCTCTCCTTTCATTGGTGTTATCTGTTTTGAAGTGAAATTGTCTGCAGTTAGGTGCATTTACATAGAGATACAGATACTGATCCTTGTCCGAAGTAATTTCTGCTGTTACTGTAGGTTCCAGAGAAAGAGCAGCAGAATCTGTGAGAGTATAATTAAAACATCCTGGATCGGACAGAGGAGTAACATTCATATAAGTCTGTGACATATGGTCAAAAGAGAGCAGATGAAACATATTTTCGTTTATACCGGCAGCTTTTTTGATAAAATCATTCTGTACCGCAAAGGGATGGGAATAGGTTGTCTTCCAGTCTGATATTTCAGAATTGGTCATAAACCCAAGAGGAAGGCTGCGGTCGTTTTCGTACAGATAGATGGAACCAAAATTTCTGATATATCTGTACCAGTTATCATGGGTGATTCTGTGATCTTTATTCAGAACGTATTTAATATCAAATATGGCATCAATCAAAGGAGTAGGGTCATAATAACGGTAGCTGTTGCCTGTGGCGGGTGTTCCCAGACTTTTCATCAGATTGCAGATTCCCTCAGGAGCAAGGGAAGAAAATTGCGAAAAACCATTATAATGATAAATGGAAGCATCATTGATTGCCATATACCTGCTGAATTCTGTACGGTAGAAGTTATCCTTTTCCTGTTGTTTAAGATAATCCAGGGTTTGATTTGTATCTGTCATATATTTTACGTAGGAATCTCTGCTACAGGTATCGTCAATATTCTGAGAAGCAGAAAAAAGGCATTCTCCCATTATACATACAAGAAGAATAATGGCAAGTGGACGACGGGAAACAGAGTGTACAAAAATCTCATATATAATACATACATAAAGAATAATCAGGCACACATTAAGCAAAATATCCGAATCAGAAAGGACCCTTGCAACATCCGGAATATGCCCTGCCAGAACAAATTCTGTAAAACAGATTTCTGCAATATAGAACCCCCCCCCAAAAAAAACATATCTGAATCTGCATGACCGGATATGGAGAAACCCCTGATAAGCCATGTTGAGAAGAATGAAACTATATATAAAAGTAAAGCGGTGAGGCAGGTTAGAGGGAAAATGGAAGCCATGAATCATGAAATCCAGCGGTCTTATGCAGGAACACAGAAGCATAAAGACAAGAAGAGATGACATAAGCCAT
>JAQYGS010000142.1 GCA_028722515.1 Clostridia bacterium
CAAAAAATATCATGTTCAGGAGGTATTCTGTACTGGGTGGATGGATAATGGAGCAGAGACGCCTGTAGATACCGTGATTCCGGGAGCAGCACTGTTTGCCCATCTTGGATTCCATAAAGAATTTGATCAGAGAGAATTTGAAGAAGAATTTTATGAAGCTGTGGGTGGCAGACTGGAAGATTTTATGAAGCTGGATAAATTTGACAGGCTGTTTCTTGGGGATGCTCCTAATCTTTCATCAGAGAATCCTTCCAAGTATCTTCTTTATCAGGATCCTCTTCTGGGAATATTTGACTATCATCTGAAGAATATTGATGCAGGGAAATATTACAGAGAACTGACTAAAGAAATGGAAGAAGTGGTGAAGACATCTCCCGGGTACAACATGCTGTTTACGTATTATTATTATCTTGCAAAAGTTCTATCGGACAAAGCCGATCTGGGAGTTCAGATTAAAACTGCCTATGACAGACATGACCTGCCTGCTTTGGATCAGATCTGCGACAAGACAATTCCGGAATTGACTGGTTTGGTTGAAAAAATGCAGGAAACCAGAGAAGAATTATGGATGAGTGATTCCAAGCCCTTTGGATATGAACTTCTGGACCTTCGGCTGGGAGGCATAATTATTCGTCTTAAGAGCTGCAGACGAAGATTGAAACAGTATTTGTCAGGAGCGGTTTCCATACTGGAGGAACTGGAAGGAGAGCGGCTTCCTTATTTTCCTGAAGGGGAACCTGCAATGGAAAACAGATGGCAGAGAATTATCAGTGGCGCAGACCTGACAGACACCATCTGAGAGGATAAGAGAATGAATTATTTTGATTGCCATGTTGATACATTAACCGAAATAAATAAACCAGGGGAAGACCTTGAGAAAAACACAGGTGATCTTGATCTGGAAAGACTGGGAAATTTTGTAGAAAATTATACCCAGATCTTTGCAGTGTGGAAGAAAGCTTCCCGTATGGACTGCGAGGATCCGGATAAGGATTTCTTCAGAATATACGACCGTGCTATGGCTTATCTGGCAGAGGAGAACAGGAAGATTAGGCTGTGTCTTTCCGGAGAGGACATGGTAAGAGCACATAAACAGAGAAAAGCAGCAGCTTTTCTTGCGATAGAGGATCTTTCCATTATGGGAAAATATGTGGAAAAGATCCGGGAAATGGGATTTTGCTTTGCCATGCTTACCTGGAATTATGAGAACTGCTATGGGTGCGGTTCTGTTACTGACCAGGCAAAAGGACTAACAGACAGGGGACGGCAGATGGTGAAATATCTTCTTGAAAAGGGTATTGTACTTGATATTTCCCATTTATCGGATCAGGGTGTGGATGATATTTTCAGTCTTACAGACCGACCGGTCATTGCATCCCACTCAGATGTAAGAGATATCAGGAACCAGCCGAGAAATCTTAAAAAAGAACATATCCAGGAACTGATCAGACGCAGGGGAATCATAGGAATAAACTTTTATGCTCCTTTTGTGGGTGACGGGCAGCCGGATATTTCTGATCTTCTTCGTCATATGGATGCTGTGCTGGATCTGGGCGGAGAGGATATTCTGGCCATAGGCAGTGATTTTGATGGCTGCGATGGTAATTTCCCTTCCAGAATCTGTGGTGTGGAGTCTATTCCTGATCTTAGGGAAGAATTATTAAAGCATGGTTTTACGGAAAAACTGACTGAGAAGATTTTCTTTGAAAATGCATACAGATTTGTGCTGGAAAATGTAGGAAAGGAATAAATAAGATGAAGTTACTGATTGTGCGACATGGAGATCCTGATTACACTGTAGATTCTCTTACGGAAAAAGGCTGGAAAGAAGCAGGATTTCTGTCAGAGAGACTGGCCAGGCTTGATGTAAAAGAGTTTTTTGTTTCTCCTCTTGGCAGAGCGAAGGACACAGCTTCTCTAACTCTTAAGAAAATGAACCGGACAGCGGTGGAATGTGACTGGCTCAGGGAATTTAACATCCCCATCAGGCGGCCTGATGTTCTGGATAAAGACAAAGTTCCATGGGATTGGCTTCCCCAGGATTGGACAAAAGATGAAAGATTTTATCAGCCTGACCACTGGTTTGAAAATGAAAGATTTGAAGAAGCAGATATGAAAAAACATTACGATTATGTGGTGAGTCAGTTTGATGGTCTGCTTGCACGATATGGATATGTGCGAGAGGGACATTACTACCGTGTTGAGAAAGCCAATGAATATACTCTTGTATTTTTCTGTCATTTTGGACTGGAATGTGTACTGCTCAGCCATCTTATGGGTGCATCTCCAATGGTCCTCTGGCAGGGAATGTGTGCTGCTCCAACGTCAGTAACTACTGTGACTACAGAAGAGAGAAGAGAGGGAATTGCAAGCTTTCGTATGAATGCATTCGGAGATGTTTCTCATTTGTATGTTCATGATGAGCCTCCGGCTTTTTCCGCAAGATTCTGTGAGACTTATGCAAATACAGATCAGAGACATGATTGAATGATATGAAAAAGCACAGCTATCTGTTACGAATAGCTGTGCTTTAATAATTAAACCTGTGCAAGTCTTAAACGGTATGTTTTATAAGCTGATCTCCAGGTTGTCTTTCCAACTACTTTATTTGCGGTTACTCTGATCTTGTATTCGGAACCCAGCTTCATTCCCTGAAGCTTGTAGGAAAGAGCAGAGGTGGTTTTGACTTTTTTATAAGTTTTACTTCCCGGATATTGTATATAAATAGAGTAATGATTAGCTCCTGCCACTTTATTCCATTTCACTGTCATGCTGTCTTTGGTATTGCCTGCCTTTGCAAGCACAGGACCTAAAGCGGCATATCGGGTAGTCGCTTCGGGGCTGACGAAACGTTTGTTATTCAGTGTGAGGTAAGGATAGATATTTACTTTATAAAAAGTATTTTTCTTCATTGGAAGAGTGAAGGAATACCGGGTATTGAAATATTTGGTAATTTTCTTTCTGGAAGCATAATCTGCATAAACTACTTTGTAGCCTGTAATGGAATCAGAAGGATTCATAAGCTTCATATTAAATGTATAGCCCTTGCTGGTTTCATAGGAACTTTTGATTTCTGCCTTTTCATAGAGAGTGCTGCAGTTCACAGGCTGGAAGGTATGGATCACAGAGCTTGAAGAATTTATGGCTTTAATTCGTATTTTATA
>JAQYGS010000143.1 GCA_028722515.1 Clostridia bacterium
GAATCCTTTGATGGATAAAGAGTAACGTTTATTTCAGATGGAACATAAATGTTCACCTGTGCTGCGGATACAGGCAGTGCAGTAAATAAAACAGTGAGGACTAACAGCAGTCCCAGTATTTTTCTGAATTTTTTTTTCATATTTTCCATTCCTTTCTTTTATAATTTGTAAAGTACAGATGTAAAGTTCTGTCCTGGTACCAGAGGATGATACATGTTACACAAATCTGAGCCTGCATCTGTTGATTTAATAATAGAATACATTATAGACATAAAGACGAGGAAAATCAAGGGTTCCTGAGAAACATATACATTTCCTGTAAATTATCATAGGTGTATATTAAAATAAAAATTATTGCCAGTGAGGCAGAACATACACCGCGAATCTAACGGATGAAATACATAGGAACCCGGATAGGGTGAGGGCAAATCAGTCTCCGGGGCGCACTGCGTTTCCTGTTCGGTTTGCCCACCTGTAATCCGCCAGTCGCGAAACTCGCCTGCGGCTCAGACAGTTCGCTTGGTGGCGGCAGGTGTGCAGCCTCACGACGGAATCCTCGTAAGCGCCCCGGCAGGCTGAATTTGCCATTTGCAGATTGTCGCAGTGTAACGGATTAGGAAACCCGGATACTGTTTCCGGCTTGAAGGGAATAAATCCTTTGTCAGTGAAGTGAAACATACGCCGCGGATCTATCGGATGAAATACATAGGAACCCGGACAGGGAAATATATACCGGCTGCAAACCTTGCGAAGCCGCCGGTACTTAGTGAGTTCTGCTGTTTTTGGGCAGAACGAACTTAGTACCGCTGCGAGCGAAGCCGAGCGCAAGCGTGTTTGCAACGGTATATATATCCCTCCGGGCCTTATTATTTCTTCCCTACATGTGTTTGCAACGGTATATATTCCCTTTACCGGGCTCTCTTATTTCTTAAAAGTATGGTCTTGAAAAAACTCCCATATTTGGTTATGATAATAGAACGAATGTTTGAAAGAAAGGAAATGTAACAGCCATGGCAAAGAAAGACACGTATGATGCAGGGAGTATCTCTGTTCTTGAAGGACTGGAGGCAGTTCGCAAACGTCCTGGTATGTACATAGGAAGCGTATCCCGCAAGGGACTGAATCACCTGATCTATGAGATCGTGGATAATGCAGTGGATGAGCATCTGGCGGGTTACTGCAGCCTGATCCATGTGGTACTGGAGAAGGACGGATCCTGTACAGTCACGGACAATGGAAGAGGAATTCCGGTAGATATGCACGAAAAAGGAGTTCCTGCAGAGAGACTTGTTTTTACTACCCTTCATGCGGGAGGGAAGTTTGACCATTCTGCCTATAAGACCAGTGGCGGTCTTCACGGCGTAGGCTCTTCGGTGGTTAATGCTCTTTCCACCTATCTGGATATTAAGGTCAGCCGTGACGGTTATATTCATCATGATTATTATGAAAGGGGAGTTCCTGCTCTTAAGCTGGATAACGGACTTCTTCCCAGGATTGGAAAGACCAGGGAGACAGGGACAAGCATTAATTTTCTGCCGGATCCGGAAATTTTTGAGAAAACAGTTTTTTCTGCCACAGAGGTTAAAAGCCGCCTTCACGAAACCGCGTACCTGAATCCGGAGCTTACCATTCATTTCGAGGACAGAAGAGGGAATGAGCCGGAAGATATTACTTACCATGAGCCGGATGGAATCATCGGTTTTATTAAAGACCTGAATCAGAATGCTGAGGCACTTCACGAGCCGGTGTATTTAAAAGGAGAATCAGAAGGAATCAAGGTTGAGGCCGCATTTCAGTTTACTACGGAATTTCGGGAGAATGTGCTGGGATTCTGCAATAATATATATAATGCAGAAGGGGGCACCCACCTTACCGGATTTAAGACAACTTTTACCACGGTAATGAATACTTATGCCAGGGAAATCGGTGTGCTCAAAGACAAAGATCCCAATTTCACAGGAGCAGATATACGTAATGGTATGACCGCGGTCATATCTATCAAGCATCCGGAACCCAGGTTTGAGGGGCAGACCAAGACCAAGCTGGACAATCAGGATGCAGCCAGGGCAACAGGAAAAGTGATCGGAGAGCAGATGGTGCTTTATTTTGACCGCAATCTGGAGACCCTGAAGACCATTCTTTCATGTGCGGAGAAGGCAGCTAAAATACGAAAAACAGAAGAAAAAGCCAAAACCAACCTTCTTACAAAACAGAAATATTCTTTTGATTCCAATGGAAAGCTGGCCAACTGTGAGAAGAAAGATCCCTCTCAGTGCGAAATCTTTATTGTGGAGGGAGATTCTGCAGGAGGCTCGGCCAAGACAGCCAGAGACAGGAACTATCAGGCGATTCTTCCCATCAGGGGAAAGATTTTGAATGTGGAGAAGGCGTCTATGGACAAGATTCTGGCGAATGCAGAGATCAAGACAATGATCAATGCATTTGGCTGCGGATTTTCCGAAGGATATGGAAATGATTTTGATATTTCCAAGCTACGTTACGATAAGATCGTGATCATGGCAGATGCAG
Organism: Clostridia bacterium; assembly: GCA_028722515.1. Lineage (GTDB taxonomy): Bacteria > Bacillota > Clostridia > Lachnospirales > Lachnospiraceae > Blautia_A. The sequence goes on from JAQYGS010000143.1 coordinate 2,530, forward strand.
ATGTGGACGGCGCTCACATTTCCACTTTGCTGCTCACCTTGTTTTACCGTTTTATGCCGGAACTGATCACAGAAGGACATGTATATATTGCAATGCCTCCTCTTTACAAGGTAATGCCTAAGAAAGGGGA
>JAQYGS010000144.1 GCA_028722515.1 Clostridia bacterium
TTCCTTTACTTTTTCAGGTGAAAGATTCATAACACGCCTCCGATTAATTTAATTTTCCGGCATAGCCGGATTTGCCTTATTAATCAAAGGGCGCGAAGCGCCGCATTTTTTTGAGGATTTGTCAAGTATTTTTTTTAAAAAGGCAAAAAAGTAGGTAGTTTCTTAACTTAATAGAAACTACCTACCATTGGTGCCAGGGTCGGTATTCTTACCGGACTTGTTTACGGTATCTTTCAGTTTCTCCAGGAACCCTATGTACTTTCACTTTTCCAGGTATGCTGTGATTATATTCTGGCTTTTGGTGCCATGGGCGTGGCTGGTTTCTTCAGGAAATCAAAGAAATATGGTCTCCAGAAGGCCTATCTTGCAGCCATTATAGCCAGAGGAGCATTCCACTCACTGGGAGGATATCTGTATTGGATGAGCTATATGCCGGACAATTTCCCTAAATCCCTTGCAGCCCTGTATCCAATTATTTATAACTATAGTTACATTCTTCTTGAGGGTGTATTAACCCTGATCATCATTTCTATTCCGGCTGTGTCAAAAGCCCTTAACCAGATTAAAAAAACAGTGACAATCCCTGAAGCTGTCACTGCTGCTTCAAAATAAAACTATACAATCAAGCTTAAGCCAAATCATCTTAAATCCGCCGGTACCCTTGAACGGCGGATTTATTTTTAAGAATACGCACCCCTTTGGAACCTGTCCCCACTGCAACATTGATTTTCTATATTTACAGTGCTATAATAACCAAAATCATATAGGAGTTTCCTTATAATAGCAATTATCACAATCTAAGAATAGGAGAGAATTTTTATGCAAACTTTTACATTCTATGAGGACAGGTTCCATAACTCACGGCCGAGTCAAGGAACCTGTCCCCACTGCAAAACTGCTTTTATTACATTTTTGTTCTCGTCGGTGATAGCTTTTTCCATTCCCACCTCCACGTATGCTGAAACCACATCTTCTTTTCCCTCGGATGTTACAGTCAGCTATCTTGGACCAGAGGGAACATATACGGAAGAGGCTGCAGAATTGTTTTTTGCACAGGGAGGTAAATTAAAACCGGAAGAAACCGTTTCTGATACGATAGAACAGGTTCTGACAGGTACCAGCGAATACGCAGTGATTCCCCAGGAGAATACCATCGGCGGTCCGGTCTATGACTATGTGGATGAGTTACTCTCCCATGAGGAACTTACCATAGATGGTGAAGTACTGCTGCCCATCCGTCAGGCTCTTCTTGCTGCTGAGGGAACCAACCTGAATGACATAAAAACCATCTACTCCCATAAACAGGGAATTGCACAGAGCAGAACATGGCTGAACGATAATCTTCCAGACGTTGAAGTTGTGGAAGTATCCAGCACTGCAGAGGGTGCCAGGATGGCATCAGAATGTTCTGACCACAGTGTGGCAGCTATTGCTTCCACACAGGCAGCCAAAGTTTATGGTCTGAACGTTCTGGCCGAGAATATTCAGCAGAATGAAGATAACGTAACCAGATTCTATGTAGTATCTGACGATCAGCCTTCTGCGGATACCTCTGACTGCATTTCCTTTGCTGCCACAGGAGATGCCGGTTCTTTACCGGATCTGCTGAAAGAAATAGATAATCTGGGACTGACATTGGTAAGTCTCCATGACCGTCCGGCAAAAACCACACTTGGTCAATATGTGTATGTGATCGAGTGCAGTGGGAAAGGACAGAATATCTGTCAGAAAATTGCAGAAAAATGTGATGGATTTTCTATCCGTTATCTGGGAAGTTACCCCGTAAAGGGACAGGTTCCCTGACTCTAATTATATTACTGGTACGGTGCCTTGGCAGGTATCCGTACCATCTCTTTTTACGCCTTTAGTTCTTTTATTTCTTTAAATTGTTACGATCAGATTATTGGTTCCCAGCGTGGTAATATAAACCAGATTAGAAGAAATACTCATTACAAGTCGGATTCCTATACAGGAACCGGGATCTTCCTCTTTTTTTCTCCACAGTTCTCCTCTGGCTTTTACATCAAAGAGAGGACAGTCATCACGTACGCGAAGTGTCAGTTCCTTGTTGTCCGAAATTGTAACGCGGATATCTACAGAATGTTTCTTTTTATTGAGGGGGAAACCATGCTGTACAATATTACCCGCCATTTCCAAAATACAAAGATCCGTGAGATAGGCTCTGCGGTTATCTATTCCATGTTCCCGGCAGAAGTTTCCAGTACGTTCTGCTGTTTCACACACTTCATCCATGGTTGTAATCGTACATTCAAAGGTATTTTCCTTAAGATTTCCAAAGTCATCAGGAAGTGAAAAGATAATTTCTGCAGATGGACGATATGTTCTGTTTTTTATCAGGCAAAATATGACAATAGTAGCAAAAAGAAGAATGGAACTGACGGGAAAAGCAGCCCAGATTCCATTTACTCCCCAGACCTTGCTCATAATAAATGCGCAGGCAACAATGTATACAAATCTACTGCAGAAATTCAGAATATTTACACCTCTGTATCTTCCCGTTCCCTGTAAAAAGCTAACGTAAACCTCATTTAATGCATTGATGGGAAGATTAATGGCCATAAAGCGTATGGCCGTTGCAGCCATAGAACAAACCTGTGGATCGTCTTTTATATAAAAGCGTGCAAGTATAGGTGCAGCAGCAAAAATAATAAGAGTTATAAAGCCTATTCCCACAAAAATATAGCGAACAGCCTGACGGGTAATCTGCCTGAGACCTGTAACATTCTGTTCTTCATATAAAATACTGACCATAAGCAAAGTAGCCGATACCAGTCCGGAACCAAAAATATCCATAATATTATTCAGATTATTGCGTACTGACAGAGCAGCCATTGCGGTACTGGCTCCTATGCTCAATGTAAGGCCATTCAATATAATCGGACGGATGGTATTGGCAATACGTTTTGTTGCTTTGGGTAATCCTTTCCCGAAAATAGTCCGGATTACATTACATTCAAAATGAAACCTGAGTGTAAAATGAAAAGAACAGCTTTTTCGCAGAAAATGCATCATAAGAACTGCCATTCCAATATAATTGGAAATACTGGTTGCAAGGCCCATACCAAAAATACCTGCATGAAGCACTCCTGCCAGATAGTCACCAATAACATCAGATATGAAAATAGACATAACAGCACAACGGGCACAAATCTGATCCCCGTCTATATGTACAAGCGGTGAAAAAATCGCTACAAAAAGCAGACCCGGTGTTCCGATGGCCACTCCTTTCAGATATTGCTGCACAAGATCAATCAGTGCAGAATTTCCTGATAGTTTTCCCAGAGCACTGCTGATTATTCCCGGGAAAAGAAATATGGCCATTGAAATCAGGATGGAAAATAACCCTCCTATCAAACAGGTAATACTAAAGACAGAATTCAGCTCTTCTTTCTTACCGGCACCAATGTAAGAAGTACAAAGTGACTGCATACCGGTAACCAGCATTCCACTGAAAATGCCTAACAAGCTAAAATAGGGGTAAGCAATTCCCTGAGCTGCTATTGCATCAGCTCCCAGAAAACGGCTGACCATAATTCCATCCACAAAACCGCAGCCCTCGTTTGCAAATTCCACCAAAATCATTGAAATAATAATATTTTTAAAAAGATTTGTCAGTATCTTGCTCTTTTTTTCTTCTTTATTTAACTTGACCATATTCTGCATTTCTATTTATTTTCTTATTCACAAGTTTCTGAATCTTAACAGTAACAAGTGCCAAAACAATTCCAAGAACTGCGCCAAAAAGAACATCTGTCGGGAAATGAACAAAGAGATACATGCGGCTGAATCCGATAAGAGCCGCAACAACCATCACACCAATGCCTGTTTTCCTGAAATACAGTAAAATAGATGTTGCCGCTGCAAATGCCCATGCACTATGTGTGGACGGACATGAAAAACTGGACGGTCTCTTTACCAGCAATTCCACTGTTTCATCCAGATGGCATGGTCTTGCACGGGCAATCAGGTCTTTAAGTCCACATTGCCCGACAAGAAATACCAATGCGTAAGAAATCAAAACCGCCGCTCCACAGCTTCTTGTTTTTTTGAAAATACAAAGTACTATACCGATGATCAACCAGATCTGTCCATACGAACCCATTATATTTGTAATCGCTAAAATGATAGAATCCAACACAGGATTCCGAATATTCTGAATTGCATATAAAATAGAAAATTCCATAACTATATTTCCTCCATTCATAGTGTTTATCTTTCGTCTATTTATACGAACCACAAAATAATATGGCCGCTTCCGGAAATAATTTTAAAACTTTTAATTCAATCTGATTCAGATGTACTGGTATTTTTTTCGGAATTTCCACATGGCAAGAATTCCGATCAGTAAAGATATTGCTTCTGACACAGCCCATGCTGCCCATAATCCGTCTGCTCCGAAAAATCTGGACAAAAGGAGCATACAGACTGAAAGAATCAGGAATGTCCGGATTCCCGACAATGATGCTGATACCGTTCCATTGGAAAAAGCAGTAAATAAACCAGAAGCAAAAATATTAAATCCCACAAACAGACATGCCGGAACTGAGAAATATAGGCATCGGCATGCAAGCTGGAAAAATGGTGCCGAATCTCCTGCAGGCTGAAAAAAGATTCCCACAATAGAGTGGTTAAGAAGCCACAAAAGCACTGTAAGCAGCAGGGAAAAAGCCCCCGTCCAAAACATAGTTAATCGGAAAAGTTTCTTCCTCATATGGATATTCCCGCTACCGTAATGATAGCTGAACAACGGTTCTACAGAGGTTGTCATTCCCATAAAAACAGCCATAATAATAAACTGAACATATAAAAATACAGAAACCACGCTTACTCCCACTTCCTGATAAAAACGGTACGCCAGTCGATTCATAAGTAATGCGGTTACACCTGCTGCCAGATTGGAAACCATCTCAGATGATCCATTATAGCAGACTCCCAGCATGGTTTTCGCCTGGATTTTCGTCCTATGGGTAATACCTCCTTTTATCTGCTCCGTTACCTGAGAATACAGTTCTTTTAAGTTCATTTCTTTGCTTAATCTGATTCCTACAGGAAGATTTCTGAACAGCAGGCCAACAGAAGACATTTCATCTACGTTGTTGCGGCCGTTATAAATCCATGAAATCAGAATATTTGGTTTCTTTTCATAGATTGCGGTTGTCAGAAGAGCTGCTGTGATAAAGAAGGCATTATGAGATACTCCATATTTTCCCTCGATGGTTTCCAGCTGCTCCATAGTAACAGGAAGCATCACATATAATTCATCATCTTTATTTTCTCTGGTCTTTCGGTCTGTGGAAGGATGTTTGCACCAGTCTTCCCCTTCATATTTCGTCTCAAAATAGTTCTTGCTTTCCAGATAATAATCTGATGCGGCAATCTTCTCACGAACTGAAAGAATATAGTAATAATAATCCGGTTCCATATTTTGACCGGCATATGCACGCAGCACATTTGCAAAAAATACCTTTGAGGATGTCCCGTCAAAGACCATATGGTGGACATCCAGGAACAGATAGCCAGACTTTTCTGTTTCAAAAACACGTGCCCGGATGAGACTGGAATTGACGATTTTAAATGGTTGGACAAGACTTTCCTTTAAGATATCCAGTTCTGCTTCAGATATCTTTTCCAGAGAAATCTTATGGAAAAGTTCAGGTGCATATCGCTGCTTCATTTCCCCGTCTTCATCTGCCGTCTGTTTTCCTCCTGCGGATCAACATCGCCCATATTCTGGTGATTCTCCCTGTACAATGCGGCAATTTTCTCCGGTGTACGTCCTCTGAAAATATCCGTTGCGGAAATTCCCTTAAGTCCGCTCTGCACGATTACATCCATAGCGCCTAATGAGTCTCCTCCCAACTGATAAAAATCATCATGGATACCAGCCCTCTGAAGCTTCAGGACATTCTCAAAAGCCTTACATAATGCTTTTTCCACGTCGTCACGTGGAGCAGCATAATCATCCTGATACTGTGAAAAATCCGGTGCAGGAAGTCCCTTCCGGCTTAATTTCCCGGTGACGGTCAGCGGATACTCGTCAATATGTATAAAGAAAGACGGAATCATATAATAAGGAAGATACTTCTGCATTTCCTTACGTGTTTTTTCAGAATCTACCTTTATATTCTCTGTATAATACAGACAGATAAAAACACGGTTTCCGTTTATTTTTACCATTTCATTCAGGCGCCCGCAGATGATAAGGTTTCCATTCTCATCCAGCTTTCCCAGATCACCAGTGTGGTAAATACCATTAACAAATGCCTTATGAGTTTCTTCCGGAAGGTTAATATATCCTCTGACATATCGATTGTCAAAGCAAACTTCCCCTTCTTCTCCTTTTGCAGCCTCCTCGCCTTTTTCATTCAGAAGGAGAATTTTTACATCGGTCTGGGATTTTCCAACAGGAGCTTCCTCATATTTGCGGTCCAGAACATAATGCGTTACAACAAATCCTGCTTCGCTCATCGTGTACATATTATGTATTTTCAGGCCTTCGAGATAAACTCCGTTTGCCGGTTCGCTTCCGATAATGCAAAATTTTAACATGGGAGGTTTTTTACTCATCTTTCGGATATAAGATGGGGTTAAAAATGTTCCTGTTATTTTGTTTTTAATGAGAAACATCATCATAGCCATTGGATTTTTAAGAACCGAATAAGAAACTACATACAGGAACACTCCGAAATACATGCCATATACTATAATCACCAGTGATGCCACAAAATTAAGAGGCGCCACAAGGGCAAAGCGGTCATCGGGATCTGCTAATGCCTCCCCATTCTTCGGTCTGACAGATTGTATGATTCGCTCCAGATTTCCATATTCATGGAGTACTCCTTTGGGGTTTCCTGTAGTTCCAGAGGTATATACCGCAAATGCAGCATCATGTTCCTCCACCTCTTCAAATCCGTCCAGTGGTTCGGTTTGCATGATCGTGTTCCAGACATCCGAATCCAGCACCAGCTTACAGCCACAATCCTTACGGATATATTCAATTCGTTCCGGTGCATAATTGTCCTCTACCAGTACAAAAGCTGCACCTGCTCTCCAGACACCCAGCATGGAAACAATCGGCTGAATACCTCTTGGAAGGCAGAGCATAACAAAATCTTCTTTTCCAATTCCCTGATTTTACAGATACGCGTACACCCTTCCGGATATCTCTCCCAGATGTCCCAATGTGATTCCCTTTGGAACCGTATCATCTGCAAGGATACGTTTATCACACATTGTGGTTACATTTTCCATAATCTGTCTGACAACATTCATTTATGATTCTCCTTCGTAAAAAAAATTAGAGCAGAAAAGTTTGAATACTTTCCTGCCTTTTTCATATATCGTGTGTACTAAGAATAGTGTAACATCATTGGGCGAGATTTTCAATATCATACCTGATAACTGCCCCCGAAAGGTTCTATGTCAAAGCAGACCCAGCTCCTCCAGTGTACCCTTTCGAAATCCCAGTACCCACTGCACGGTCATATAAACGGACCCCTGACAGTACATTTCCAGTTCAAACTGAAGATCTGATGAGATCTTCCTGCCGGTACGGCTTTCAATCTGGTCGGTGTAGAACTGGCAGATCAGCTGGAAGTCATGTTCCCGCAGATTGTTTTGCTGGTCATTTTTAAAAGCTGCCCGATAGTTACACATTGCGCGTTTTGTAATTGGTATTATTATTGCCAATCCAGAGTTTGAGGATGTAAGAAGCCTTGAAGGTAATGCTCCCACAAAGAATCCCTGTGTTCTGATTATTGCAATTGTGGATCCGGAGATGATGTCTTCCATGCCCAAGGGACTGACGGCTTCTACCGGAATGGATGCACTGACCCATGCAATTGAAGGCTACACCACCAAGGGTGCCTGGAAAATGACAGATAGGAGCTGTCTATGATACACCACATGGTGTGGCATGTGCCATGATGCTTCCCATCGTTATGGAATACAATGCAGACTGCACCGGTGAGAAGTATCGTGAAATTGCCAGAGCAATGGGAGTAAAGGGAGTCGACGATATGTCTGCAGAGGAGTACAGAAAGGCAGCAATTAACGCAGTTCGGCAGCTCTCTGTAGATGTAGGAATTCCAACAAAGCTGGAGGCTATTAAAGAAGAGGATTTACATTAGGTCAAAGTATTACAAAAAAGCTTGATCACAACATATATTATCGTTTACTCAAAAATCCTCGTAATATCCTTATACCGGTTCACCACCCGGTAAATTTCAATATACTCTTCTCCCACTTTATAAATGATCACATAATTTTCCCAAACTGCATACTTGTAATCTGTTCGGAAACTAACTCTTTTGGAGAGATCTGCACCTATCCCCGGAAACATTTGAATATTTTCAAATTTACCGTAAATTTCTTTAATAGTCTTTGCAGCAGATTCGGGACTATCCTCAGCAATATAATCTCGAATTTCTTTTAAGTCCTTTGCAACCAATGGGTTAATTCGTAATTTCAGCATAGCTTACTCCCCCACAAGTGCTTTTAATTCGTCCAAACTAAGCCAGCCTTCACCATCTTTCACTGCCTCCTCTGCCTCCTGGAGCTTCATTAATAGCTTTTTCTCTGCACGATCACGCTCATAATCTTCTATATCAAGCACTACAAAACGACCTCTACCATTTTTCGTCAAAAACACTGGCTCTCCAGTCCGGCATTTTTTTAAAACTTCATTATAATTTCTCAAATCAGATACTGGTAAAATATTCGCCATATAAACCGATCTCCTTTCTTGATTCACGTGATTATTTCTATATTTATTATATGCAAAAGAGCTGTAAAATTCAACTTAAAATTTTACAGCTATAAAATATCAAGACCTAATGTACAAAAAATATTATTTAAAAATGTACAATTAGTCTGTTTGCTTTAAATGATCTTTTAGTCTGTATGACTTTCCTGATATTGGTATTACATATCTATGATCGTGTCCGGCTATACATGGCTGGCAATTTTTCATCGCTAAATACATCCACGCTTTTTTATGTTATACTGCCTGTATCAAAAACGAGGAGGTATAATATGAGAAAAGAAGAGTTTAGATCGTGGTTAGAAAAGTATGGGAAACACGGAACAGAGCCAATGTCTAAGAGACCGATTGATGATGCACTATCGAGATGTAATCGTATAGAAATGGGACTTCATATTGATTTGGATATTGAATATGAACAGGACCGAGGCGAGGGTATTCTTGCTCTGCTGGAATACACAAAAGATGCTAAAAATGTGGGAAAGGAAGTACCAAAAGGATTGTTCTTTAAACAGGAATCGGATTTATATAACGGAATGGCTTCGCTAAGAAGTGCAGTAAAAAAGTATTTTGAATTTTGTACCGCAACAAAATAGTAACACAGCTTAATTATATCTTCTATCTCGTTGTTTACGCTTAGCTACTAATGTTACCATCAGCAACTCAAAACTCACTTCTGGTGGAGTGGTTAATTCCTTTTCAGACAGGATTTCCACCTGTATTATTTCAAGCCCTTACAGGGCGCACTGCCTGACACCTTGTGCATCCGTCGCCGATGAGAGTAGTAGATTTCTCTAAGATGCTTCATGTTTACTTTACCAAGTATCAGATATATTTTTTCATTACGCACATATAGTCCTTTTTGGCATTGAATATTGCCATTATGTTTACCTGTTTTTCCGTTTCATCAACCAGGTAGAATATCAGATATTCCTTGTGGACGGTAAACCTATATCCTGCACTGCGAATGACTCTGTCCTTTGGAATGCCTCCTGCATTTGGGAAAGTATCAAGTTTTTTACATACATCCCTCAGCTCACCTACAAAACGTTTTGCTATTTCAATATCTTGGGACTGCTCGGCAATCCAGAATGCAATCTCTCTCAAATCTTGTTTTGCAGTGTCTGTCAGTCTAACGGTATAACTCATAACTCAAGTCCATCCAGTTCTGACAGGATGTCATCGAACGCATCATCCATGTTCTGTACTCTTCCGAGTTTTAGATCATCGGCTGCCTGCGCCAAATGAGCATAAACCGCAAGTTTTGCTTCAAGCTCCATGATATAGTTCTGCTGTTCTACAAAATCATCGTGACAGAGGACGACAGTATCCTCTTTCCCATTTACTGTGATGGCCACAGGGTTCTCCCTTGATAACGCAGATATCTGAGCATAATTTGTCCGCAGATCTTTGGATGGCCTAATTGAAATTG
>JAQYGS010000145.1 GCA_028722515.1 Clostridia bacterium
GATGCAGTGGCAGTGACCAAGTTTATATATTGGCTGAAAAAGAATGTCGGGAAGATTCCCATTACAGAAATGAGTGCGGCAGAGAAACTGTTCAGCCTGAGAGCACAGCAGGATCATTTCCTGGGAAACAGTTTTGATCCTATCATTTCTTATGGGCCGCATGCTGCCATTGTTCATTACAGTGCCACACCAAAGATGGATATTCCAATAGAGCCCAAGGGATTTGTGCTTGCAGATACAGGCGGCCATTATCTGGAGGGAACAACAGATATTACACGAACCATCGTAATGGGACCTGTTACAGAAGAACAGAAAACATATTATACGGCGGTTTTACGGGGAATGCTGAATCTGGCAGATGCAAGATTTCTATATGGATGTACAGGACTTAATCTGGATTATCTTGCCAGGAAACCTCTCTGGGATATGGGCGCAGATTTTAAACACGGAACAGGGCATGGAGTGGGATATCTTCTGAATGTACACGAAAGCCCCAACAGTTTCCGGTGGAAAGTCCTTCCGGGGAGAGAAAATGCAGTACTGGAAGAGGGAATGATCACTTCCGATGAGCCAGGCTATTATAAGGAAAATGAGTTTGGTATCCGGCTTGAGAACCTGATTCTTTGTAAGAAGGGAGAACAGACCCCATATGGACAGTTTATGTGCTTTGAACATCTGACAATGGTGCCCTTTGATCTGGAAGCAATCATTCCAGAGCTTATGACACAAAGTGAACGAAATCTCCTGAATGAATATCACAAAATAGTATACAAAAATATTTCCCCTTATCTTGAAGACGAGGAAAAAGAATGGCTGAAACAGGCTGTCAGGGAAATATAGTATAAAAAAGCTCCGGTTTTTTTGCCCGGAGCTTTTTTACTGATCAGTTTTCAGAAACACCTGCAAACTGGCTGTTGTAAAGTTTATTGTAAAACCCTTTTTGTGCGATCAGCTCATCATGGGTACCCTGCTCGATAATACTTCCATCCTTCATAACAAGGATCAGATCAGCGTTTCGGATGGTAGAAAGTCGGTGTGCAACGATAAAGCTGGTCCGTCCTTGCATAAGCTTTTCAAATGCTTCCTGGATCAGCATTTCTGTTCGTGTATCAATGCTTGAGGTTGCTTCATCCAAAATGAGCATAGGCGGAAGACAAAGCATTACACGGGTAATACAAAGGAGCTGCTTTTGACCCTGGCTTAAACTGTCTTCGTTTAGAACGGTATCCAGCCCTTTGGGAAGACGGTGGATGAATTCCCAGCTGTGGGATAAACGGGCAGCTTCAATGATTTCTTCCTCTGAGGCATCAGGCTTGCCGATACAGATATTCTCTCTTACAGTTCCGTTTTTGATCCAGGTATCCTGAAGCACCATGCCAAAGCTGCTTCTCAGAGAATGGCGTGTAACATTTGTAACAGGTTTGCCGTCAATGGAAATGGTGCCCTTATTAACATCATAGAAACGCATCAGCAGGTTAATGAAAGTAGTCTTTCCACAGCCTGTAGGTCCTACAATAGCAACACGCATACCAGGTTTTACTTTCAAATTAAAGTCCTCAATAAGTTTCTTATCTTTCTCATAACGGAAGGAAACATTCCTGATTTCCACTTCTCCCTTTACATTACCTAGAGATTGGGCAGCATCAGGGCTTTCCGGAGTTTCTTCAAGAAGATCAAAAATCCTTCCTGCACAAGCCAGAGCATTCTGAAGCTCTGTGATCACGGAGCTGATGTCATTAAATGGTTTCATGTACTGGTTTGCATAAGCCAGAAGCACGGAAAGACCGCCAACGGTAAGACTGCCGGCAGGAATAATGAATGCACCCACAAGAGCTACGAAAGCATAGATGATATTGTTGACAAATCTGGTACTGGGATTGGTGAGACTGCTGTAAAACACGGCCTTCTGGCTGCATTCCTTTAATTCTTCATTAATTTCGGAAAATCTCTGAGAAGCTGTCTGTTCGTAACCAAAGGCCTGGACAACTTTCTGGCTTCCGATCATTTCTTCAATAAGGGCAGTCTGACGCCCTCTTGCATCACTTTGCTTTCTGAACATCTGAAAAGAATGGGTGGAAATAAACTTTGCTACAAAAAAGCTTATGGGTGTGAGAATAATTACCATAACCGTTATCAAGAAATTCTTGGAGAACATAAAAAACAAGGTTACGATAATGGTAACAATTCCGGAGAAAAGCTGGGTAAAACCAAGAAGCATACCGTCAGACAGAATATCCGCATCTGCCACAACACGGCTGATGATGTCTCCTGTGCTGTGTCCATCCAGATAAGATAATGGAAGCACCTGAATCTGGCGGATAGCTTTTGCACGGATATCCTGAACAGTCTGGTAAGTCATACGGTTATTGATCATATTCATGATCCAGGTGGCAGCACTGGAGAGAAGCACCATAACCAGGATTTTCTGCAGGTAATTTAAAACAGTCTGGAAATGAACCTGATGCTCAGCCACGATCTGGTCGATGGCATTTCCAAAAAGAACCGGAATGTACAGCTGCAGCACGACGGAAACAGCGGCAAGTACAATACTTAGTATAAGAAGAATACGATATCTTCCTATAAAACGGAGAACTTTTAAAAAGGTTTGTGTACTTTTTGATCTGTCTTCTTTTGTTTTCATGCTGTTACCTCCCCTGGATTGCCGTTACGAAAACTGCAGGCGGCAGTTTCATATTTCTTACGCTCTTCAGGAAACTGTGAGAAGCAGATCTCCCTGTAGGTATTGCAGGAGTCCATAAGTTCCTGATGAGTTCCCTGACTGACAAGTGTACCATTATCAAGAACAAGAATAAGGTCTGCCTGACGTACACTTGCTGCTCTCTGTGATACAATAAAAGTAGTAGGATTCCAGTCCAGATGATTCAGTGATTTTCTTAAAGCTGCATCTGTGGCGAAATCCAGGGCACTGGCACTGTCATCCAGAATCAGGATTTCAGGCTTCTTTACCAGAGCACGTGCAATGGTCAGTCTCTGTTTCTGACCACCTGACAGATTCTTTCCATTCTGTTCCAGCATAAAATCAAGCTGGCCATTTTTGCCTTCTACGATTTCTTTACCCTGAGCAGCATCAAGTGCTCTCCACATTTCTTCCTCTGATGCGTCCTGCCGTCCCATTCTAAGGTTATCCCGGATAGTTCCCTTAAACAAAGAAGCTTTTTGAGGAACCACTCCGATTCTTGATCGTAAGTCCTCTTTGGAATAATCTTTTATGTTCTGACCGTTTATCAGAATGGTACCGGAACTTGCATCATAAAATCTTGAGATTAGATTTACAAGTGTGGTTTTTCCACTTCCTGTGCCACCTATAATACCTACGGTCTGCCCCTTGTTTACCGAAAAGCTGATGTCAGACAGGCTGGGTGCTCCGGCTCCGGCATATTGAAAGGTTACATCCTTAAATTCCACTTCACGTAAGGAAGGAGATGAGGTGTGACTATTAGCAGGGTAACTCATATCAGGCTGAACTTTCAGGACGGCTGCCACACGGTCTGCACAAGCTGCAGATTTATTCAGGGTGATGATAAGGGAAGCCAGCTTAATCAGTTCTACGATCATCTGAGCCATATAGTTATAGAGAGCTACAACCTCTCCCTGACGCATATTCCCCAGATTTACTTCCAGTCCGGCTTTCTGTATCAGGATGATGGTGGCAATATTGATCAGTACATATGTGACAGGATTGAGAAGTGCTGAAATCCTTCCCACAAACAGATTTAACCGGGTAAGCTCCTGATTTCCTCTGTCAAATTCCTGTACCGCTTCTTTTTCACGGCAAAAAGCCCGGATCACACGAACACCCGTTAGGTTTTCCCTGGTCAGCCTTGTAACACAGTCCAGTTTTCCCTGAACTTTTTTG
>JAQYGS010000146.1 GCA_028722515.1 Clostridia bacterium
ATACTCTTTCACAATATTCTTAATATTGATCTGATCGCCGCCACCGGCGTACACTGGTGACACATCACTTTTCCGTTTAAAAATTGCATATTGATCGACAAGATATGCAAGGAAATCTTCACAGAGCCTGATTTTTTCTTCCTCTGTTTCACTGTGGGAAGCAGGAATAATCTCCTCAAGCATTCCCTCTCCCCAACACCAGAAGCCTTCATCAACATCCAGTACGTACGTTCCATTACAATAATCTGTGATTACCGCTTTTTTACCCACGTATGGATACATCTCCTCCACAAAATCAATTCCGTCATACATCTCATGAAGTTTCAGATCTTCTTTTATCTTAACTTTTGTACCTGCTTTATATTTCTGTTTCATTTTACCACCATCTATTATAATTTTTTATTCCTGCCCAGTTGAAAGAGGCTTGATTTCCTTCTGATATACATATCTTACAAAGAGGATACTGAATACAGCGGCACAGACTTCGGCCAGAGGGAATGACCACCAGACTGCCTTTAAACCTCCTGCCTTTGCAAGAACAAATGCTGCAGGCAGAAGTACAACAAGCTGCCTTAATACTGAAACGATAAGACTGAGCATTCCATGTCCCATTGCCTGAAAGAAAGAACTGGACACAATTCCAAATCCTGCAAGAAGGAAACTGTAACTGATGATCTTAAGTGCAGGAATTCCTATTTCAAGCATAGTACCGGATGCATTAAACATTCCCAGAAGTGTCCCGGGGATAACATGGAACAAAATACACCCGATCACCATGATTCCTGTTGCATAAGTCACACTGAGCTGAACAGTCTTTACAATACGTCCCGGTTTCCTGGCCCCGAAATTATAGGCAACAATGGGAATCATCCCGTTATTCATACCGAATATAGGCATAAATATAAAACTCTGAAGTTTATAATATGCACCAAATACTGCCGTTGCCGTAGAAGAAAATCCCATTAGCAGTTTATTCATACCAAAATTCATTACAGAACTGATAGACATCATAAAAATAGATGGAATACCAACACTGTAGATATGTTTCACTATTTTCCATGAAGGGCGGTAACGTACAGGAGAAATGTGAAGTTCTTTATTCACCTTAATATTCAGGAGAAGCCCGATACACGCTGCAATAACCTGTCCTGTAATGGTGGCAATGGCCGCTCCTGCCACTTCCAGCCTTGGGAAACCAAACAATCCGAAAATTAAAATCGGATCTAGAATAATATTAATAACAGCACCTATCATCTGAGTAATCATAGAATAAATGGTCTTGCCTGTAGACTGGAGAAGCCTTTCAAATGTCATCTGGAAAAAAAGCCCAAAGGACATGATTCCGATAATGCGGATGTACTGAAGTCCATATACTGCGATCTGTGGATTCGAAGCATTTACAGTCTGGCTGGAAATAAACATTTTTCCAAAAATAAGCACAAGTAAAGAAAATCCCACAAAGCTTGCACCTGCCAGCCATATACCATTGTTTGCCGCTTTATTAGCGTAATCTTGTCTTTTCTCTCCAAGAGCCTTGGAAACCACCGCATTTATGCCTACTCCTGTTCCACTTCCCACTGCGATCATAAGATTCTGCATAGGAAAGGCAATTGATACGGCAGTCAGGGCACTTTCCCCTATTTTTGCTACAAAAATACTGTCTACAATGTTATATAATGCCTGTACCAGCATGGAAAGCATCATAGGTACGGACATAGAGATCAGAAGTTTTGAAATGGGCATTACTCCCATTTTATTTTCCTGCATCGATACCTGCTGTTCCTCCAATTAAATTCCTCCTCCGTTATAATCTGATTATATATTTTATAAGAGCAGGAATGATATGTCAACAAAAAACAGGTATGAAACCTGTTATCGGGAATTCATACCTGCTTCTTATATTTAAAAAGATTCCTTATTCTGCCTCTGTTGTCTCTTCTGCTGCGGCTTCCGTTGTTTCTTCTGCTGCAGCTTCTGTTGTTTCTTCTGTATCATCGGTTTCTTCAAACGGGATTACAGCTCCATCATAAGTACTATTGATATATTCTTTGATTTCATCAGATTTCAGAGCTTCAACAAGTGCCTTGATGCCTTCATCGTTTTCATTTCCTTCTTTAACTGCAATAACATTTACATATGTTTTTGCTGCTTCAGAATCAGATTTTTCATATGCCAGTGCATCTTTTCCAACTGAAAATCCAGCTTCAAGTGCATAGTTTCCGTTTAATACCACATATGCTGTTTCATTGACAACACGTGCAACCTGTGCAGCTTCCAGTTCAACGATATCAATATTGTAAGGATTATCTACAATGTCATTCTTTGTAGCTTCCAGTCCTGCACCATCTTTCAGGGTAATGATACCATTGTCCTGAAGGAGAAGAAGAGCTCTTGCTTCGTTTGTAGTATCGTTTGGAACTGCGATGGAATCTCCATCTGCAATGTCATCCAGGCTTTTCTTTGTTCCAGGGTAAATGCCAAATGGTTCATAATGGATTCCGCCGGCATTTACAAGATGAGTTCCTTTTTCTTCATTAAAGCTGTTCAGATAAGGAATATGCTGGAAATAGTTGGCATCAAAATCACCACTTTCAACAACTTCATTTGGCTGAACATAATCATTAAATACTGTGACTTCCAGATCATATCCTTCTTTTTCAAGAATCGGTTTTGCCTGTTCCAGGATTTCAGCATGAGGAGTTGCGGAAGCTGCCACTGTAATTGTCTTTTCATCATCTGCTGCAAATACATTAAATCCTAATGAGCTGACAAATAATGCTCCTGTAAGTGCTGCTGCTACTAATTTTTTCATAATATTTTCCTCCGTTTTCTTTTGAATTCTTTTTATTATGCTTTTCTTTTATCTAAACGATTGGCAATAGCCATACCCACAGACTGAAAAATCTGTACAAGTAAGACCAGAAGAACAACCGTTACGATCATAATTCCTTCTTCATATCTGTAATATCCATACCGCACTGCAATATCTCCAAGGCCGCCGCCGCCGATACAGCCTGCCATAGCAGAATATCCAAGAATGGTACCGATGGCAATGGTAGCACCTGTGATAAGGGAAGTTCTTGCCTCCACAAGAAGAACTTTCATCACAATGCTCAGATCACTGGCTCCCATAGATCTGGCTGCCTCGATCACACCCTGATCCACTTCCTTCAATGAAGATTCCACCATTCTGGCAATAAACGGGATTGCTGCCACAACCAGCGGAACAATGGTGGCCGTAGAACCATAACTTTTTCCTACGATAGCTCTGGTAAGAGGCTGGATCAGAATCAGAAGGATCAGAAATGGAATACTTCTTGTAATATTTGCTATGACATCAAGAATTTTATATAACACTGCATTAGGTCTTAATCCATCCTTGTCTGAAATAGCCATCAGGACCCCCATGGGAATTCCGAAAAGATATCCGATTGCTGTTGAAACCAGAGTCATATAAAGTGTTTCTCCGATTCCTACAATGATCATATTTACTACTGTTTCATCCCACATAGTCCATTGCCTCCCCTACTGAAAGTCCTCTTTCTGTGAGAAATTTCTTCATTGCTTCCACATTAGTACTGTCCTTTGTAAACTGAAGGATCATTTCTCCACGGGCTTTACCGCCCACATTTTTCGTATCTGCTTTCAGAATATTCACAGGTTCGTGGAAGTTAAGAACCAGATTGGCGATCACCGGTTCAAAAGCTGAATTTTCAGTAAATACGATTCTGATGATCTCTCCATTCTGAATCAGTTCTTCGCCCGATGAACCAGTCTTTTTGGAATCTGATTCAACATCCTTCCTGATCAGTTCTCTGGCAACTTCTGAGCGGGGATTGCTGAAGATTTCGGAAACCAGTCCTTTCTCTACCACTTCTCCCTCTTTCATAATAGCTACATGGTTACAGATCTCACGAACTACAGACATCTGATGTGTAATAATTACGATAGTAATATTAAAGCGTTCATTAATGTCTTTCAGAAGCTCCAGTATGGAGGAAGTTGTCTGGGGATCCAATGCACTTGTAGCCTCATCGCAAAGAAGAATCTTAGGATTGGAAGCAAGTGCCCTTGCAATGGCCACCCTCTGCTTCTGGCCTCCGGAAAGCTGGGACGGATAAGCGTGCTGTTTATCAGCAAGACCTACGATTTCCAGAAGCTCCTTTGCCTTTTCTCTGGCTTCTGCTTTCTTTTTTCCCTGAATATAAAGGGGAAAACAGACATTTTCCAGAACGGATTTCTGCATCAGAAGGTTAAAATGCTGAAAGATCATTCCAATATTCTTTCTCTGTCCCCGTAGTTCCTGTTTAGATAAATCTCCAAGGGACTTCCCATCAATTAATACCTGCCCGCTGGTAGGTGTCTCAAGATAGTTCATACACCGTACAAGTGTACTCTTACCTGCGCCGGACATTCCGATGATTCCGTAAATATCACCGGATCCGATTTCAAGACTTACATTTTTAAGTGCTTCAACTGTTCCATCCTTTGTCTGGAAAGTCTTACACACATTCTCAATTACAATTTCAGACATTTCATTACCTCTTTATGGCTTCCTCGTTCGATATGGATAATATATCATCCTGAATGAGGAATGTAAAATTCATAAATATTATGGCCAGTTATAGTTTCATTCTATATCTTTCTTATTTTTCAAATTCGCCGTCAAATACAACCTTTTCTGTAATCTCTGCCGCATCCTTTATACAATCCGCACAGGAACGGAGAGCCTTTCCTGTATTGATACCCTTTAACTCTTTACAGATCACACTTCCATTCTGGCTTTTAAATTCATTTAATATCTCTTTGGAAAGACCGTAAGTAGAACCCTTGCTGTCCGGCTTCGTAAGATTTCCGCTGCTGCGCTTCATTCCAGCCAGAACACAGGCACCAGAAACAGCGCCGCAGGTTCCTTCCATATTTCCCATACCTGCTCCAAGGCCCTCCGTAAGCCTGAACATGGTCTCTTCATCTATTCCTGCCAGATCACAGTATGTACAGGCAACAGACTGAGCACAGTTGTAGCCTTTGTCGTGTCTTTTCATGGTTTCTTCGATTCTTGACTTCATTATAATCTCCTCCTATATAGAATTTTACCGAATTTCAAACAAAAGGAGCATATCATTGCTTCTTTCTCCTGTCAACATAATACATATTTATTCCCAATCTTTGCATACATCCACCCAGGAAATAAAGGATGAATATTTTTCCAGCTCTTCAATTGTCAGTTCGATGGCACTGTTACTGCTTCCACATGCCGGAAATACTGTTTCAAATCTTTTCAGAGAAACATCAAGATATACTTCCACTCCTTCATTTACCGCAAAAGGACACACACCTCCAACCGCATGTCCAATAAGCTCCACTACTTCATCCCTGGATAACATTACTGCTTTTTTTCCAAACTGCGCCTTATATTTTTTATTGTCAATTTTTGCATCACCAGCTGCAACGATCAGAATCGGACGATCCTCTACCTTAAATGAAAGAGTTTTGGCAATACGGCAGGGTTCACATTGCAGGGCCTGTGCAGCAAGCTCAACTGTTGCACTTGATACATCAAATTCCCGGATCCGGTTCTCCATTCCAAATTGATGAAAATATTTTTTAACCTTTTCAACAGACATTTTCTTATCCTCCGTACAGATTATTTTTTCAAACAAACTCCTGAAAATTATATCACTTTCTTTCCGCATGAGCAAATATATGGAAAAATTTCTTTTTTCACTTTACATTTTTTGTTGACAAAACTTTAACGAGTTTTTTTAAAATCTTGTTGATTTTACCTGCTTTTTATGTATAATATAAAAAGAGAAGTAATTGTATTTACTTTTATACAAAATTTCCAAAGCCTGATCTATCAGGCAGCTTTCATTAACAAAGAAAAGAGGTTAAACGTAAGATGGCAAAGATCGATTTAAGCAAGTATGGAATTACCGGAACTACAGAAATTGTTTACAACCCTTCTTATGAAATGTTATTTGAAGAAGAGACTAAGCCAGATCTTGAAGGCTTTGAAAAAGGACAGGTCAGTGAACTTGGCGCAGTCAATGTAATGACCGGTATCTACACCGGACGTTCACCTAAAGACAAATTTATCGTTATGGATGAGAATTCCAAGGATACTGTATGGTGGACATCAGATGAGTACAAGAATGACAACCATCCTGCTACACAGGAAGCATGGAAAGCAGTTAAGGATATTGCACTTAAGGAACTTTCCAATAAGAGACTTTTTGTTGTAGATGCATTCTGCGGTGCTAACAAAGATACCCGTATGGCAATCCGTTTCATCGTTGAAGTTGCATGGCAGGCTCATTTTGTAAAGAATATGTTCATCCAGCCTACAGAAGAAGAGCTGGAGAATTTTGAACCGGATTTCGTTGTTTACAACGCTTCCAAGGCAAAAGTAGAAAATTATAAAGAATTAGGCCTTAACTCCGAAACAGCTGTAATGTTCAATATTACAAGCCGTGAGCAGGTTATCGTTAATACATGGTATGGCGGAGAAATGAAGAAAGGTATGTTCTCAATGATGAACTATTACCTTCCTCTTAAAGGAATCGCATCCATGCACTGCTCTGCAAACACAGATATGAACGGTGAGAACACAGCTATCTTCTTCGGTCTTTCCGGAACAGGCAAGACAACACTTTCCACAGATCCCAAGCGTCTTCTGATCGGTGATGACGAACACGGCTGGGATGACAACGGAGTATTTAACTTTGAAGGCGGCTGCTATGCAAAGGTTATCAATCTTGACAAAGATTCTGAACCTGACATTTACAACGCAATCAAACGTAATGCCCTTCTTGAGAATGTAACTCTTGATGAAAACGGCAAGATTGATTTTGCAGATAAGAGCGTTACAGAAAATACACGTGTATCTTATCCTATCAACCATATTGAGAAGATCGTTCGTCCTGTTTCTTCTGCTCCGGCAGCAAAGAATGTTATCTTCCTGTCAGCAGATGCTTTCGGCGTACTTCCTCCTGTATCCATTCTGACACCGGAGCAGACACAGTATTACTTCCTGTCCGGTTTCACAGCTAAGCTTGCAGGTACAGAGCGTGGAATTACAGAACCTACACCAACCTTCTCCGCTTGCTTCGGCCAGGCATTCCTTGAACTGCATCCTACCAAATATGCAGAAGAGCTTGTAAAGAAGATGGAAAAGAGCGGTGCTAAAGCTTACCTTGTTAATACAGGATGGAACGGAACAGGTAAACGTATCTCCATTAAAGATACCCGTGGCATCATCGATGCTATCCTGAATGGAGATATCCTGAATGCTCCCACAAAGAAGATCCCATACTTCAACTTTGAAGTTCCGACAGAACTTCCTGGAGTTGATCCGGCTATTCTTGATCCTCGTGACACCTATGCTGATGCTTCAGAATGGGAAGTAAAGGCAAAAGACCTTGCTGCAAGATTTATTAAGAACTTCAAGAAATACGAAGGAAACGCTGCTGGTAAAGCACTTGTTTCTGCAGGTCCTCAGGAATAATTAATCAGGGACAGGTTCCATAACTCAAGAAAGAGTCATGGAACCTGTCCCTTTAAATTAGCAATTCTCTCACCATTTCACCAGTAAAAGTTACACCTTTCAGGTGGTTTACTTCAATCTGATACAGGGCATTGGCGGCAATATGCTCTGCTGCCTGCTCCAGATCACGGATTCCACTGGTATCTTCATATTTCTCAACAATAGCATCCAAAGCTTCATCTGTTACAATACACTCCTGTGGTCTTAGGCTGATACGTTTCAGGACCTTTGGAAGTACATATCTGGAAAAAATTATCTTTTTCTCTTCCGGTGTGTAGTCAGGTATATCGATTACTGCGAAACGAGACATTAACGGTGCACTGATCTGTTCTTTATCATTAGCTGTAGCAATGGGATAAACCCCCACTGTAGGCACCATACATTCCATATAGTTATCTGTAAAGCCCAGATTATCAAGCAGTGTAAGAAGTACATCTGCCGGATTCCCATTGCCCTTTCCCGAAGCAGCTTTATCCAGCTCATTTATTATGAATACAAGATTAGATTCCCCGGCTGCTGAAAAAGCCTCCATAATGATTCCCGGCTTGGCATTTGCATAAATCCTGGAGCTTCCTGTAAGCTGTTCCGGATCATTAATGGAGCTCATATCCAGAGTAGTCCACGGAAGCTTAAGAATTCTGGCTACCGCGTAGGCAATCTGGGATTTTCCTGTTCCTGCAGGCCCTACAAGCAGTAGTCCGTATGCAGGAAGTGTGTGAGTCCGGTTGATCTGAATGATGGTCTCAATAATACGCTGTTTGACACGCTCCATTCCATAAAGCTCCTCATCCAGGATTCTACGTGCCTCTTCAGGATCAATTGCCTCAAAATAATTACTCTTCCACTGTATGTTCATCATAATAGACAAGGCTCTCTGGGCATGGCGGCGCTCTTCCGGAGAAACTTCATGCGACCTTGCAACTGCAAGATTCCTTCTTGCCCAGAGACGGATATTATCCGGCAGTGTTCTTCCTGCACAAGTCATAAAATCCGTAATACTCTGAATACTGGTCAGCTTCATTTCATCGCCTGTTTCTTCTTCGTCTTCATCCTCCTCTGTCTGTGCAGGAGCATTGCTGGCCAAAAGCCTGTCTATCATAAACTGAAGGAATCCGTCTTCGGCAGAAAGTTTAGTTCCTCCTCCAAAGGCAATTTCACGTATTTTATATACAGCGTAACCTTTTTCCTGATTTACACCTGACAGGCGCACATTAATATGATTCTCCCCAAGCCATTTCAGAAGACTTACAAACCTTGCATCAATAGTTAGAATATCTGCACTGTAAACTCCATCCTCTTCTTTAAATTCAAAGGATGTCCTCTTCATGGGATTTGTAAAAATACCACAGGAATGATGCTTCCACTGTCTTTTGCTGTTATCAAGGATCATAATCGGTTTATCCGGAGAGGAACAGGATTCATTAGACTGAAAAGTGGTATAGGTACACTCCGATGGAGACATTTTATTATCTGTTCCACTGCTGAAATCAAATACTGGCATAACTGATACTCCTTTTTTATGGAAATGTTTGTCTTCATTTTACCAGACTCTTATCCTATAATCAATTCTTGATTCATTGAAATCCTGACAGTAATTTTTCATCAAAATGTTGACGATGTTAAAATCTGGCTTTATAATAGTTTGAAAAGAGATTTTCTGTAAAAATCTGAAACTACTTTTAGGAGAACAAAATGAAAAAAATTATCTTAACCGGTGACCGTCCTACGGGCCGTCTTCATGTAGGCCATTATGTCGGTTCACTTTCAGAACGTGTTAATTTACAGAATTCAGGTCTGTATGATGAAATTTATATTATGATCGCAGATGCCCAGGCTCTGACAGACAATGCAGAGCACCCGGAGAAAATACGCCAGAATATCCTTCAGGTTGCACTTGACTACCTTGCCTGTGGCATAGACCCTGAGAAATCCACTATTTTTATTCAATCCATGGTGCCTGAGCTTACAGAACTGACTTTCTATTATATGAATCTTGTTACGGTTTCCCGTGTACAGAGAAATCCAACTGTCAAATCTGAAATTCAGCAGCGTAATTTTGAAGCCAGCATACCTGTAGGCTTCTTCTGCTATCCTATCAGCCAGGCGGCAGATATCACCGCATTTCATGCCACAGCTGTCCCTGTTGGAGAGGATCAGCTTCCCATGCTGGAACAGTGTAAGGAGATCGTTCATAAATTTAACAGTATATATGGCGAGACTCTCACAGAACCGGAGATTATTCTTCCGTCAAACAAGGCATGTCTTCGTCTTCCTGGAATTGATGGGAAAGCCAAAATGAGCAAATCCCTTGGAAACTGTATTTATCTTTCTGATGAAGAAGATGAAGTAAAGAAGAAAGTAATGTCCATGTTTACCGATCCCAATCATCTTCGTGTGCAGGATCCTGGCAATGTGGATGGAAATCCTGTATTTATTTATCTTGACGCTTTTTGTAAGCCTGAATATTTTCCTGAATTTCTTCCTGAATATCAGAATCTGGATGAGCTTAAGGATCATTACAGACGAGGCGGACTGGGAGATGTTAAGGTTAAGAAATTCCTTAATAAAGTACTTCAGGCAGAGCTTTCTCCTATCCGTGAAAGACGTAAAAAATGGGAACAGCATCTTCCAGATGTATATGATATCCTGAAGGAAGGAAGTAAAACAGCAGAGTCCAAAGCTGCCCAGACACTCCACGATGTCAGATCTGCAATGAAAATCAACTATTTTGATGACAACAGCCTGTTGAAATAATTACAAACTAAAAGAGCTTACTCACTTTTCAAAAAGTGAGAAGCTCTTTTTTAATTTCTGTCAGACTTTTTCCGGCTTTTTCATCAGGGCCAGAGATTTCCTAAACTGAATTGCAAACAAAATTGCTGTAAAAGTCACAGCCAGAAGATCTGCCACAGGTTCCGCCAGATATATACTCATAGTCTGATTTTTCCGCAAAATATGAGGCATTATATATATAAGAGGAATCAACAGAACAAATTTTCTCATAACCGCTACAATGATGGACTCCACCGCTTTTCCAAGTGCATTGAACGTCATCTGGCAGGCCATCTGAATTCCAAATATAAACATGACTCCCATATAAATACGAAGTGCTTTCACAGTAAATGTCAGAAGTTCTCTGTCAGATGTAAACATGGAAGCAAAAACACCCGGAAATGCCATAACGCAGAGCCAAAGCAGACATGAATAAAAAAGGCTTACTTTCAGGAGCATCTTAAATGCCCCCTTTACCCTCTCTGCATTCCCGGCTCCGAAATTATAACTGATAATCGGCTGTGCTCCCTGTCCAAGTCCCTGTAAGGGAAGCATAGCAAACTGCATCACACTGGTAAGTATGGTCATTGCTCCCACTGCAATATCTCCTCCATATTTTTGAAGAGAAGAATTAAAGCATACAGAAATTATACTTTCGCTTGCCTGCATAATAAAGGTTGCAGAGCCCAGAGCAAGACATGGAAGAATAATTTCAGGTTTCACAGGCAGATTATGTTTACGTATTCTCAGAATCGTTTTCTTTCCACAGAGAAAAGAAACAACCCACATACATGATAATGCCTGGGAAGTTATAGTTGCCAGTGCGGCCCCCTGAACATCCATGTGGAACCCAAAGATAAAAATGGGATCAAGTATAATATTGGAAACAGCTCCGATCAGTACAGAAAGCATACCTGTCCTTGCAAAACCCTGAGCAGTGATAAATGCATTCATACCAAGTGTAACTTCAACAAATACAGTACCAAGAGAATAAATATTCATATAGCGGATGCTGTATTCTATAGTATTGCTGCTTGCTCCAAATGCCAGCAGGAATTTTCTGTTACATACAAGAAGAATGACTGTCAGAATTAAGGAGATAATGATCTGAAGGCAGAAACAGTTTCCAAGTATTTTTTCTGCTTTATCATTTTCCTTTTTTCCCATATAGATAGATGCTCTTGGAGCACCTCCACAGCCAACAAGAGCAGCAAAGGCAGACACGATCATGATCAGAGGCATACATACTCCAACACCTGTTAACGCTGAAGCACCGATTCCAGGTATGTGCCCTATGTAAATACGGTCCACAATGTTATACAGCATATTAATAAGCTGTGCTACGACTGTTGGTACTGCAAGCTTAAAAAGCAGCTTTCCTATAGGTTCCTTTCCAAGAAATTCCTTATTCTCATTCATGCTCTGTTCATTTCCTCTTCCCTTTCTTTCCATTCCTTCAGTCTTCTGGAAAGCTTCACATTCTCGTCATAATCTACTGCTACATCAATAACTACCGGTACTTCCTGTGAAAATGCCTCATTTAATATGGGAACCAGATCGTCCGCCTTGGTGACTCTGTATCCGATACAGTGCATAGCCTCTGCAAGCTTGACAAAATCAGGATTGGTAAAATCTGTATAACATGTTTCTCCGTACTGATCCATCTGTTTCCATTTGATCAGGCCATAGGAACTGTCATTCATGATCAGTACAACCACATTCAGTTTCAGTCTTACTGCAGTTTCCAGCTCCTGAGAATTCATCATGAAACCTCCATCTCCGGTGATGGTTATCACTTTTTTATCCGGATTGATCAGCTTTGCTGCGATCGCTCCTGGAACACCGATTCCCATTGTGGCAAAGCCATTGGAGATAATACATGTATTGGGTTCATAGCAGTTATAAAGACGTGCGATCCACATCTTATGCGCTCCCACATCAGACACAAGAATATCATGTCTTCCCATTACACTTCTTACATCATGTACAATCCTCTGTGGTTTCATTGGAAAGCTGCTGTCCTCACATACTTCTCTGTATGCATTCTGAAATCTCTCTTTCAATTCCATTATTTCAGGAGACACAGTTCTGTCATAATTACCTCTTACATTTATCGAATCTACAATTCGATTCAGAGTGTCGGAAATATCCCCAACTGCCTGAACATCACACTGATAATGTTTGTTAATATGGGCAGGCCTGCTTGAAATATGTACGATCTTCTTATTGTTGTTCTGATTCCATCTGGAAGGTGCAAATTCAACAAGATCATATCCCACACATATTATAACATCTGCTTCCTCCAGAATTTTGTTAGGATAATCATACTGGGGAATACCTACAGTCATTAATGCATAGGGATTATCCCGTGGAATAATTCCCTTAGCCATCATAGTGTTAATGACCGGGATCTTCAAATCTTCCGCAAATCTCGTAATAGCTCTTGATGCCCGTGCGCGTACAGCCTGGCTTCCGGCAAGGATTACAGGATTCTTTGATTCCATAATAACATCCGCAGCGTCCTCAATGACTCTTTCCGATGCTAATTCCCTGTGAATAGACTCACGTTTTAAAGGCTTCTCAGAAGAATCCACATTCATTTTTGATATATTAACAGGAAGATCAATATGTGTGGCTCCCGGGCGCTCTGCCTCCGCGTATTTAAATGCCAGCCTTACGATTTCGCTGATAGTATCCGGTTTTACAACAAGTTTGGTTCTTTTTGTGATTGGCTCGAACATTTTAGTCAGATCAAGATACTGATGGGAAGTAATATGCATACGCTCCGTTCCCACCTGACCGGTAATCGCCACAAGAGGTGCTCCGTCTCCGGTTGCATCTGCCACTCCTGTAACAAGGTTGGTAGCACCCGGGCCAAGAGTTGACAGACACACTCCTGCCCTTCCTGTCAGCCTGCCATATACATCTGCCATAAAAGCAGCACCCTGTTCGTGCCTTGTTGTAATAAACTGAATGTGTGAGTCCTTGATCGCGGACATTAATTCCAGATTTTCTTCTCCCGGAATTCCAAAAATATACTTTACCCCTTCATTTTCCAGACATTCTACCAATAATTGCGCTGTAGTTTTTTCCCTGATGTCTTTTTCCATTTTTCCTCTCCTATGTGTTTTCAGTTTTCAGCTAAAGCTAAAAGTTTCTTTCCCTCATCCAGTCTCTCATAGAACTGCTGATAAAAATCACTGTCTTCTTCATATGGTTTTAAGTAAAATTGTTTCACCACATACAGATTCAGATTCCTGATCAGCTGTGAATCTTCTGTATTATACAATATTTCCTGAACATCAAGAAGAAAATAATGCCAGTCATTAACAAATTTCTCGTAACTTTTCAGATCAGGCGTATCGATCCACTTCTTTACTTTTACTTTACTTCGATTTTGTTTCTTGCATTCATGAGTCTGCAGAATATATTTGAAGCCTCCATCTTTATAATACCTGCCCAATGGAAAAAGCCTGCAAAATCCCGGCCTGATATCATGAATACTGCATCTGCCCTGCTCATTCAGGAACATGCACTGCTCATTGGCACCTGCCATACGAAGATGAGGCAGGATATTGCCATCAATAATATCCAGCTCCAGATATTCTTCCATAATCTGTGAAGCAGGTTTATGCAGTCCTCGGGATAACCTGAAAACGTCCAGAGGATCCAAAATCACAGTGTCTCCCATTTTCTGACAGCAGTCACAGCATCCTGCACAATCCTGGCAGTCTGCTTTCACCATGTCATTGACTTCATATAGCTTCCCATCCGAAATTTCTTCCAGTGAAACATCTCTTCGCATAACCAAACCCTTCCTTAAAGCAGTTAAAAAGCATCCAGACCTGTCACACCCCAGTCTGAAGCAAGATCCTTCATGCCTTCAAGTACCTCTTCCCTGGAATAGCCGTTGTCATCCAGAAAATCTCCATCCATATCATTCAGGTACAGGTAAAAAGTAAGTGCCAATTCCAGATAGTCCCGGTCCCCTTCTACCATGCCGGCATATAGGGTATTTTCAGCCTCATTGATTTTTCCTTGAGAAGCCAGATCCATAATCTGTTCAAAAAGTCTGTCTGCCTCTGTATAATCCTCTTTTCTTTCCGGAAGAGTATAAGCAGGCATCTGCTCACCCAGCAGAAGCTTTGCGATCAGTCTTCCAACATCCTGAATATTTCTTATCATATGGTCATCCTGTACTGCCATATAGAGTTTCCTCCCTCCTGTTTGTGTTCTGTGCAGGTTTTAATCAATCTTTATTCCCGAGAGTGCTTCTGCAAATGCATTATTCACCGGCTCCATTGCCTCTTTCTGCTGTTTCTTCATATATTTCTGCACATCCCGTTTATTAACTCCGGCACCTTCTTTTTCTCTTCTTGCCTGAAAAGCAGAAAGCTTTTCCTTATATCCGCAGGAACAGATAAAGGTTTCTTCTTTTCCCTTTACATATATTTCCATGCGTTTATGGCATTTGGGGCACCGTGCATTTGAAGTCCGTGAAACGGTCTCCCTGTATCCACATTCTCTGTCCTGGCATACCAGCATCTTTGAATTCTTTCCGTTGACTGCCAGAAGCTTCTTCCCACATCTTGGACAGATTTTATTTGTTATATTATCATGATGAAATGTTCCCTGTCCTGTTTTGATCTCATTGACAATCTTGCAGGTATATTCACGTATTTCTTCAAGAAAGGTTTCCTGTTTCATACGCCCTTTTGCAATATTTCCAAGCTTAAGCTCCCAGTCTGCAGTAAGTTCCGGTTTTCTCAGATCCTCTGGTACAAGATTAAGAAGCTGTCTTGCCTTAGAGGTAAGATAAATCTCCTGACCTTTCTTCTCCATAAAAAAGCTGTTAAACAGTTTTTCTATAATATCTGCCCGAGTCGCCACAGTTCCAAGTCCTCCTGTCTCTCCAAGAGTCCTGGCTGCCCTTTCATCCTTACTTTCCATAAAGTGTACAGGATTTTCCATTGCAGCCAGAAGAGAAGCTTCCGTAAATCTTGCAGGAGGTCTGGTTTTACCTGTATTAAGAGAAGCCTTTTCTATTTTCAGTTTTTCTCCTTTCATTCTTACAGGAAGTTTCTGATCTCTCAGTCTTTCTTCAGAAGGATCTTCATCCAGTTGACTATCCTGATCTTCATACACATCCTTCCAGCCAGAGCTTATGACCACTTTACCTTTTGCTGCGAAACTTTCTCCTGCCGCCATGGCCTCCACACTGACCTGCTCATACACAAACGGAGGATAAAGCACACTCAGAAATCTGCGTACAACCATATCATATATCTTACGTTCTTCATTTGTCATATGATCCAGCTGCACATACTGTTCTGTCGGTATAATAGCATGATGGTCACTGACCTTTGTATCGTCAACAAATCCTGAGTTTACCTGGACAGGCCTGTTCAGAAGAAAACCTGCAGATTTTCTGTAGGGCCCCACGCCACATGCTTTAAGCCTTTCTTTAATGGTGGGAACAATATCTTTCCCTATATACCTTGAATCTGTTCTTGGATAAGTGAGAACTTTGTGATTCTCGTACAGTCTCTGCATAATATTTAAAGTCTGTTTGGCCGAATACCCATATTTCTGATTAGCTTCTCTCTGAAGTGTAGTCAGATCATAAAGTCCAGGAGAGTATACCTTCTTTTCTTTCTTAACCACAGATGTAATCTCCAGAGCCTGATCCTTAACAGAAGCAAGTATCTGTTCTACCTTGTCCTTATTAAATGAAGAGAAGCTCTTACTCTTTGAATCTCTCCATGTCCATTCAATGTCTCCTGCTTTCAGGGTTATCCCATAAAATTCCCTGGGTTTAAAACACCTGATCTCTTCTTCCCTTCTGGCGATCATAGCAAGAGTTGGTGTCTGAACACGGCCACAGGAAAGCTGAGCATTATACTTACACGTGAGAGCTCTTGTTCCATTAATTCCCACAAGCCAGTCCGCCTGAGCTCTTGCCGTAGCAGCCCTGTACAGGTTATCATAATCGTGTCCGTTTTTCAGATGATCAAAACCCTCTTTGATTGCCTTATCCGTAACCGAAGAAATCCACAGTCTGCGGATGGGCTTATGGCAGTCTGCTTTATCAAGGATCCAGCGGGCAACCAGTTCTCCCTCTCTTCCTGCATCTGTGGCTATCACAATGTCACTTATATCTTTCCGGTAAAGCTGATTTTTTACTGCATTAAACTGTTTTCCTGTCTGGCGGATCACAACAAGTTTCATCTTATCCGGCATCACAGGAAGAGACGTCATCTCCCATTTGGTATATTTCCTGTCATATTCCTCCGGATCCGCCAGTGTAACAAGATGTCCCAGAGCCCAGGTGACCACATAGTCCTTTCCTTCCAGCATACCATTCCCTTTCTGTGTACAGTGAAGCACCCGGGCAATGTCTCTTGCCACAGAAGGTTTTTCAGCCAAAACTAATGATTTCATCCCTAATCTCCTCAAATAATACAGCCTATATCATATAAGTCTGTCTGATCTCTCAGGAAAGTATAGCATAGAAAAGCCTTTCATACCAGTCCTTAATTTTCAACATTTTATACAACAAGTTCACGAATATTTTATAAATTTTCCAATAAAATTTATTTGTAAAACATGATAGTAAATG
The DNA here is from genome assembly GCA_028722515.1 of Clostridia bacterium. Taxonomy (GTDB): domain Bacteria; phylum Bacillota; class Clostridia; order Lachnospirales; family Lachnospiraceae; genus Blautia_A. The sequence goes on from JAQYGS010000146.1 coordinate 16,938, forward strand.
TTATTATAAAAAAGAATCCTTGATTTACAGTAAAAAAGATGGCTGTTTTATAATGTTTTTTAAGGAAGGTGATAATTTGATACAGTTTATTAGAAAATATAAACATGGTCTGGTAATTGCCATATACAGCCTCATATATATACTGCTGTTCAGATATCTGGAAACCCGTCCGGTGACTAGCTATCATATCGTACATACCGTTTTTGATGACATGATTCCATTCTGTGAATATTTTATTATTCCGTATATGTTATGGTTTCCCTATATGATTCTGGCAGTTGTTTATTTTATTTTTTATAACAAAAATAAACATGAATATTACCAGCTGGCATTTAATCTGATGATGGGTATGACTATCTTTTTAATTGTTTCTTACATTTATCCCAATGCCCAGCATCTGCGCCCCACAGAATTTCCGCGAGATAACTTTTTTACTCATGCAGTACAGTG
>JAQYGS010000147.1 GCA_028722515.1 Clostridia bacterium
ACTGTATTGTCCCTGATCATGTAGGAGAAGAATATGAAACTGGGACAGGCGGCTATGGAGGCACTGAAGGCACAGGTTACAGGATGTCTTCTGCCGGGAGATGAACTGGTGGTGGCAGCACCTGTAGCTTTAGAAGGCACTGCTTATATCACCAGGCAGGAGAAAGAAAAGCTGACAGGGATATTTTCTGCCGGTTTTCTGCGGCAGTGTATTTCTCTTCAAGACGATTATGGACTAAGTGAGGAAAAAGGAAAAACTCTCTGGAATATTGCACGGGAAAAAGGAGCAGATGCTTTTTTTGCCATGGGGGAGGGCGGTTTCCTAAGTGCTCTGTGGAAAATGGCAGAAGCTTCTCAGGTAGGACTTACAGTGGATCTTCGCAAGGTACCTGTCAGGCAGGAAACCATCGAGATCTGTGAAGTATTTGACCTGAATCCCTATAAACTTCAGTCCCAGGGGGCTTTTCTTCTGGGAATCAGAGGCGCAGAGGAATTGGTTCAGGAAATACGGAATATGGGATTTATGGCGGAAATCATCGGACAGACCAACAGTGGCAATGACCGTCTGCTCTTCAGCAATGGAAATGCAAGGTATCTGGAACGCCCTGCAAAGGATGAAATTTATAAAATCAAAAGATAATCTGCAGGAGGAGAATAAAATGGCAAAGCTGAATATTGTGCTTCATGAACCGGAGATTCCGGCAAATACGGGAAATATCGGACGTACCTGTGTAGCCACGGGCACAAGACTTCATCTTATCGAGCCGCTTGGATTCAGCCTCAGTGAGAAGGCTTTGAAACGTGCAGGACTGGACTACTGGAAAGACCTGGATGTAACTACATATCTGGATTACGAGGATTTCCTTAAGAGAAATCCCGGTGCGAAGATTTATTACGCAACTACCAAGGCACCCCAGACATATACAGACGTACATTATGAAGAGGACTGTTATATTATGTTTGGCAAGGAGAGTGCAGGGATTCCGGAAGAAATACTTGTGAATAACCAGGAAACATGTGTACGGATTCCAATGATCGGAGACATACGTTCCCTGAATTTGAGCAATTCTGTTGCAATTGTACTGTACGAGGCATTACGTCAGAATCATTTTGATCATATGAACCTGCAGGGACATTTGAGAAAATATGAGTGGAAATAGTAAAGAAGGAGGGAAGTCCTATGGAACTTGAAGTTTACAGAAAGCATTCACAGATGGCCAGAGGTCTGGCAAAGGCAGAAAAAGTTTTTAAAAACGGAACGGTTTTCATTTCCAATACCGGGGAATTTGTAAAAGGCGATGTGGCGGTTTCAGATGGGATTGTGATTGGTGTAGGAAATTATAGTGGACTTGAGGAGATAGACCTGGATGGAAAGATAATCTGTCCAGGTTTTATTGACAGTCATCTTCATCTGGAATCAACTCTTGTTACACCGGGAGAACTGGTGAGGCAGGCTGCACAGTGCGGCACGACCACTTTCATAGTAGATCCCCATGAATCGGCAAATGTTTCCGGTACGGATGGCATTGATTATATTCTGGATCAGACAGAGGACGTTCCTGCCAATGTGTATGTTATGATGCCGTCTTGTGTACCTGCCACTCATATTGATGACAATGGATGTACTCTTTCAGCAGGAAAGATGAAGGCATATCTTGACAATCCAAGAATTCTGGGTCTGGGGGAAGTTATGGATGCACCGTCCGTAATAAACGGAAACATTTCCATGCATGAAAAACTTAACCTGTTTCGTAATAAGGTTAAGGATGGGCATGCTCCGTTCCTTGGGGCGGGTGATCTGGCTGCCTATGCACTTGGAGGAATCAATACGGATCATGAATGTGTGGACTATGAATATGCTATGGCAGAGGCCAGAAACGGTATGCAGGTTTTGATACGGGAAGGCAGTGCCGCCAGAAATCTGGATGCGATTGTTAAGGGAATTGTGGAGCATCACACTGATACATCAGCTTTTTGTTTCTGTACGGATGATAAGCATATTGAGGAAATACGCAGAGAAGGACATATCAATTACAATGTTAAACGTGCGGTAAGTCTGGGACTTCCGGTGGAAAAAGCACTTCAGATGGCAACCATTCAGCCAGCCAGATGTTACGGACTGACCCATCTGGGGATGATTGCCCCGGGACGTCAGGCAGATTTTGTAATTTTTGACAACCTTATGGATCTGAATGTGGTGGATGTATACCATGCCGGGAAAAAGATCATCCGGGATGAGAAGATAGAATTAAAGCCCTGCCCCCCTGCGTTAAAGAACACTGTACATGTCTCAGGATTCAGTGAAGAGCGGCTTAAACTGAAACATCCGGGAACGAAGGCACATGTGATTCAGATGCTTGAGCATCAGATCGTTACAAAAGATGTGGTGGAAGAAGTTCCATGGAAAGAGACAGATGGGAAAAGGTATTTTGCTTCAGATGAGAATTATCAGAAGATTGCAGTGATCGAACGACACAAAAATACAGGAAAAATGGGAGTAGGCATTGTGAAAGGATACGGGATCCGTAATGGTGCCATCGCCTCCAGCGTATCCCATGATTCCCATAATATCATTGTGGTAGGGGATAATGACCAGGATATGGTGCTTGCTGTAAAGGAACTGATACATACTCAGGGAGGCTACACCCTTGTAAATAATGGTAAGATTTATGGTACATTGCCTTTGCAGGTGATGGGACTTATGAGTGATGCAGGGTATGAAAATGTAAATGCAGCCCTTTCCAGGATGATCCCGAAAGCCCATGAAATGGGTATCCCGGAAGGTTTTGATCCATTTATTACTTTATCTTTTATGGCCCTTCCGGTTATTCCTGAGATCAGGGTAACTCCAAGAGGAATTTATCTGACATCACAAGACCGTATGCTGGCTAACCCGTTTCATAATTAACATAAAAATTTTATTTTGATTTTTCCAGTGTGAAGATAAATTCAGTGCCCACTCCAGGGGTACTGATCACATCAATGTTCTGTTTATGAGCATTGATGATCTCTTTAACAATGGAAAGTCCAAGTCCGGTGCCCTTGCGGTCTTTACCGCGGGAGGCATCGCTTTTGTAAAAGCGGTTCCAGATTTTCGGAAGATCCTGTTTGGAAATTCCGATTCCATGATCTGTAACTGATACAAAGACTTTTCCATTTTTCTCAGTGGTTTCCATTTCTATGGAAGAATCATCATTGCTGAATTTGATTGCATTGTCCAGAAGATTATATAATACCTGCTGGATCTGCTCCAGATCGGCACGGACATATAATTCCTTTCCGCAAAGAAGAAGTTCCAGCCTGATCCTTCGCTTCGTACAGATTCCCTCAAAAGCAGCTGCTGTATTTTTTATGGTATCATTAATATCAAAACGATGGATATGCATCATTCTTTTCTTTAC
>JAQYGS010000148.1 GCA_028722515.1 Clostridia bacterium
CACATAATAAACTGTTTAATCCGCATTCCTGCTGTAAATCCGGAAACATAAATGCTTCCCAGGCCATTATTGGCAGACTGCATAACCATACTTCCAATGGCTGTAATGGAATACTGCAATCCCATAGGTATTCCCATAAAAAGCATATTTTTTATTTCTGCTCTTCTAAGGCAGCAATTTTCCTTTTTTAAATGCAAAAGAGGAACTTTTTTCCAGATATAGATCAGGCACAGAATTCCACTTAGTGCCTGAGCTGAAATAGTAGCTGCCGCTGCTCCTGCACATCCCCAATGAAGGATTGTAACACAAAACAGATCCAGAAAAATATTCAGGACAGTAGATATGGCCAGGAAAATAAAAGGTGTCCTGCTGTCTCCTACTGCACGCAGAATACCTGACACCAGATTGTATAAAATGGTAAAAGGTATTCCAAGAAAGAGAATCAGAAGATACAGATATGCATTATGGTAAATATCTTCAGGCGTAGCTAAAATATGTAAGATCAAAGGACATAAAAAAGCACATAAGGTTGTCAGAATAAGAGCAATGATCCCGGCCAAAACAGCACTGTGAAAAATGCAATCTCTCATTTTTCTGTAATCTTTTGCGCCAAATTTCTGGGCAACAGGTACTCCAAAGCCGCAGCATGTACCTGTGCAGAAACCTATAACCAGAAACTGTACGCTGCTTGAGGCGCCTACGCTTGCCAGTGCCTGAGTACCAAGAATACGTCCCACAATAGCAGCGTCTATAATATTGTAAGTCTGCTGAAGCAGATTTCCCATCAGAAGAGGCAGGGCAAACCTGAGTATAAGTTTAGCAGGGCTGCCCTGTGTCATATTTCCATTCATTTTGTGTTCACCCGTTTATGAGTCATTCTGTTAATCCATTAATTTATTTAAAACTGAGTGACCGATGGTTCCCTGTGGCATATTTACCCCAAAGTTCTCTGCAACGGTTGCCCCAATCACCGCAAAGGTATCTTCATTTTCCATGGGACCGCCTTTTGTCATTTTCTTTGAATATGCCAGGAAGGGTACATATTCTCTTGTGTGATCAGTTCCGGTATAAGTGGGATCATTTCCGTGATCTGCTGTAAGGATAAGAAGATCATCTTCTCTGAGTTCCTGCATCAGAACACCCAGGTTTTTGTCAAATTTCTCGATCTCTCTTCCATATCCTTCCACATTTCTTCTGTGTCCCCACAATGCGTCAAAATCAACAAGATTGACAAAACAAAGTCCGTGAAAATCTCTTTTGCAGATTTCAATTGTCTGTTCCATGCCATGCACAGAACTTTCTGAATGAAATGTTTCAGTAATACCCTCACCGGAAAAAATATCATTAATTTTTCCTACGCCTATCACATCCAGACCAGCTTCCTTAAGAGCATTCAACGCTGTGGGATTTGTGGGTTTCAGGGCATAATCCCGGCGATTGCTGGTTCGCCTGAACTCTCCCTTCTTTTTACCAACATAGGGTCTTGCAATAACGCGTCCTACTCTCCATTCATCTTTCAAAGTAATTTCACGGGCGATCTGGCAGCACCGGTACAGTTCATCCAGATCAAATGTCTCTTCATTTCCGCAGATCTGTAGCACAGAATCCGCTGATGTATATACGATCATGGAACCTGTGGCAATTTCTTCTTCACCCAATTCTTCAATAATCTGGGTACCACTTGCACTCCTGTTTCCTATAACTTTTTTATTGCATCTTTTTTCAAGCTCGTGGATCAATTCTGGCGGAAATCCTGTTTCTGTAAAGGTTTTAAAAGGTTTATCTGTTTTAATCCCCATCATTTCCCAGTGACCTGTCATAGTATCTTTACCATTGCTCGCCTCTCCCAGACGCATATATCGTCCCACCGGATCAGCAATCCCCTTCATTTTTCCTGCAGAATGGAGATTCAGAAGACCAAGCTTCTGCAAATTGGGAATATTCAATACCTCCATCTTTTCCAGAATATGTCCCAGAGTATCCACTCCCACATCGCCAAATCGTGATGAATCAGGCATTGCGCCAATACCGAGAGAATCAAGAACAATTACAAAAACACGACTAAATTTATTCATTTCTCTTTACCTCCTGTTTTCGTCTTTCCGGATCATAATCCTGACAGCCTCTATTGCAGTCTGGACTGCCATATCTGTATTATGTACAACCGGATTATAGAGCCCAAGTTTTTCTCTTTCCTGGTTTGCAACCACCAGAAAACAAGCCCCTGCTCTCACATGAAGACAGCTTGCCACTGTAAACAATGCCGCAGATTCCATCTCTGAAGCAAGGCATCCCAATCTTTTCCATGCCTCCCATTTATTCATAAGCTCATAGCTTACCGGTTTTACCTCCGGTTCATGCTGTCCGTAAAAGGAATCCTTGCTCTGAACCACGCCCGTGTGAAAAGAAAACTCTTTTTTCTCAGCCGCTTCTGCCAGAGCGTTGGTTACTGACAGATCAGCTATTGCAGGAAATTCTATAGGAGCATATTCTCTGCTGGTTCCCTCCATACGGATCGATCCTGTTGCGATCACAATATCTCCGCTCTTTATTTCTGTCTGCATTCCTCCGCACGTTCCCACACGGATGAATGTATCTGCTCCACACCGATAAAGTTCTTCCATTGCTATTGCCGCAGAGGGTCCTCCTATTCCGGTAGAAGTCACACTCACCTTTACCCCGTCCAGCTTTCCTGTATAAGTTGTAAACTCCCTGTTGTCTGCTATGAGGACAGGGTCGTCAAAGTACTCTGCGATTTTAGCGCAGCGCTTTGGATCTCCCGGCAAGATCACATATCGGCCCACCTCACCCTTTTTCACCTGTATATGGTACAGTCTTTCCGGATCTTCTGAATAGTTTTTCATATAAACGTCTCCTTTCATATAGAGAAAGAAAGACAGATGGAAAGTGTCTTTGGCTGCTTTCCTCTGTCTTTCTTGTTTCTGGTATCTTTTTAATCACATGCAGCCTTAAACTCCGTCCAGTTTTTCTGGTACTGCTCATCTGCTTCCCGGCTGACATTTTCTATGAATTCACCTTTTGTCACGCTGTCAGGAGCAACCAGATTAGGATCCACCTGATCATATGCCGCCTTGTTGGTACTGTAATATCCAATAGCATTGGTACATTTAGCCGCTACATCCGGCTGACAGATATAATCCATAAAGGAAGCTGCCGCATCTTTATCCGGAGCATTGCTGGGGATGAACATTCCCAGGATTCCGAATCCAAGTCCCTCCTCCGGGTAAACAACCTTTAGATCAGGATTCTCCTTCAGTGCTTCCGTAACCTGAGAGGTATAGAGGAAAGCCACGCTTGCCTCTCCATTCAGAAGCGCTGTCTGAGTATTATCATCCTGAATCAGCCTTACATTAGGAGCAAGTTCAAGAAGCTTTTCACCTGTTTTCTTAATAACATCCACATCTTCTTCGTTCATGCTCTCGCCCATAGAAAGCTGAGTGATTCCATTGATCACACGATAATTAGCAGTAAGGGCGATGCTGTCCTTTAATGAAGGATCCCACAGATCCTTATATCCTTTAATTTCAATATCTACCTGATCGGGATCGTATACGATCAGAGGAATTCCCGCTCCATATGGAACAATATATTCGTCCTGGGGATCATAAGTCTGACCCTGATAAAGAGGATCGATATTCCCGATATTTTCCAGAGACTCCTTATCCAGTTTCTGTACCAGTCCTTCCTGAATGGCAGTTTCCAGAATGTAATCGTCTGCAACTACAATATCGTAATCCCCGCCCTTGGCCATAGAAAGCTTCTCAAGCATAGTCTCATCAGTATCAAAGTTGGAATAAATAACCTTTACTCCTGTCTCTTTTTCAAAATCATCAAGCACTTCCTGAGGGAACATTCCTTCCCAGGTAAAAATTACAAGTTCCTTATCTTCTCCTGCACTTTTAAATCCTGTAAAAACGCTTCCTGCAATTAACGTACACAAAAGAACCGCCAGTATTCTTTTTTTCATATTCTGCCTCCTTTTCTTAACCATAAGAGAAGTATAGCTCATTTTTTCCTTGTTGAAAAGAGAAGAATAAAAAAAGAATCCGGAAAGATTTTCATCTTCCCGGATAGTAAGAATCAGTATTTAAAGTTTATGCTTATGCAGCAGCTCTCTCTTCTTTTTTCTCAAAAAGCTTTTTAATTCCCTGTACAGCAACAATCACGCCAAGGATCAGAAGCAATACAGCGAAGATAAGCTGAAGAGTATTTCCAAGTGTCAGGCCTGTAGTCATAAATGCCTTACCAAGCTTCACGATAGTCATAGATAAAGCTGTAAAGGTAACTGCCATCATAAATGCCATTGGAATCCACAGCATGCATCCCTGACGTTTGGTCTTCTTAAGGAATACAGCACAGGCTACAAGAGCAAGTACGGACAGCAGCTGGTTAGCAGAACCAAACAGAGGCCAGATCTCAGCATATCCTACTTTTGCCAGAAGGAATGCAAGAACCAGTGTGAGAGCAGTGGCAAAGAATTTATTAGTTACAACTTTAAGGAACGGACTCATATTGTTCTCATCCACATCATCGTCCATAAAGAATTCCTGGAAAGAAAGACGTCCTACACGTGCTACGGAATCCAGAGATGTAAGTGCAAATGCAGATACTGCCAGATTGATCAGGGTAAACACCAGATCATGAGGTAATCCTGTAACAGAAAGGAAGTTTGCAATAGCTCCTGCAAAGATCTGCGGCTGTGTGGTAAGTCCCTGTGCTGCTGCTTCACCATCTGCAAAAGAGGCAACTGCAATAAGAGCAATAATTGCCAGCATACTTTCCATT
>JAQYGS010000149.1 GCA_028722515.1 Clostridia bacterium
CACAAGGACAACCTCAACTGCTTCCAGAAGATCCTTCTGGGATACTGCACGCCTGCCGTTTTTTACTGCAAGAATTGCAGCTTCATTAACCATATTAGCCAGGTCAGATCCTACTGCACCTGAAGTTGCAAGAGCAATATTTTCAAAATCAACCGTTTCATCCAGCATAACATTTCTGGCATGAACCTTAAGGATTTCAATACGTCCCTTCAGATCAGGCCGGTCAACGATCACACGCCTGTCAAACCGTCCCGGACGGAGAAGTGCAGGATCCAGAACCTCAGGACGGTTGGTCGCTGCCAGGATCAGAAGTCCTTTGGATGTGTCAAAACCATCCATCTCAGCAAGGAGCTGATTCAGTGTCTGTTCACGTTCATCATTGCCTCCGTAATGAGAATCACGGGTCTTGCCGATTGCATCGATCTCATCAATAAAGATAATACATGGCGCATTTTTCTTCGCTTCCTCAAAAAGATCCCGGACTCGTGAAGCTCCTACACCTACAAACATTTCCACAAACTCCGAACCGGAAAGGGAAAAGAACGGCACGTGAGCCTCCCCTGCAACAGCCTTGGCAAGAAGAGTCTTACCTGTTCCGGGAGGTCCTACAAGCAAAGCTCCTTTGGGAAGTTTGGCGCCGATCATTGTATATTTGCCGGGATTATGCAGAAAATCCACAACTTCCTGCAGAGATTCCTTGGCTTCATCCTGGCCTGCCACATCCTTAAATGTAATGCCCGTATCCTTCTGAATGTACGATTTGGCACGGCTCTTGCCTACTCCCATCATCCCTCCGTTTTTATTCATACGGCGCATAAATACCATTAAAAGAACAAACAGTAGTACTGTAGGAAGCAGTACACTTACAAGCATGGCAACAAATTCGCCAAATGCGTCCGGCGGTTCTGCATGAAACTCAATCCCCGTGCCCTCCAGACGCTCAGTAAGCTTATCGACTGATTCCATCTGGGTGGTATAATAAACATTCTCCTGGAATTCCGTTTCCTGATGTTTCGGAACAATAGTCAGGGTGTCAGACTGAAGAGTCACTTCTTTTATCTGATCCTTATCTACCATCTCAATAAACTTGTCATAAGAAATCTCACTGGAATTGTCTTTCAACATATTGGTAAATAATGCAAAACAGACCAGAGTGATCAGAAGACATATCAGAAACGCAAGAATCGACTGGTGTTTTTTATCTGGATCCATATTACCCGGTTCCCTGTTGTTATCAGGGCGGTTACTGTTTGGATTACTATCCATATTATCCATCTTATTCCTCCTCTTGTTATCTTTTTTATTATAAAGATAATTTCCTTATAAATCAACTGGGATATTAAGAAAATACTCTGAATTTTTAATAATTTGTGTATTACAAACCTTCTTTTTTGTAGTATACTATTGGCAAAGCATTTTTAAACATGTGATGGGAAAGGAAACCAACAAATGAATACAGGATTTGATAATGACAAATATTTAAAGATGCAGTCTGAGCATATCCGGGAAAGAATCAGCCAGTTTGGCAACAAACTTTATCTGGAATTCGGAGGCAAGCTTTTTGATGATTACCACGCATCCAGAGTTCTTCCAGGCTTCCAGCCGGACAGCAAGCTCAGGATGCTTATGCAGCTTTCTGACCAGGCTGAGATTATTATTGCGATCAGTGCCTCAGATATTGCCAAAAATAAAGTCCGTGGAGATCTGGGCATTACCTATGATGAAGATGTGCTTCGTCTGATACAGGTGTTTACACAGCGGGGACTGTATGTGGGAAGTGTCTGTATTACCCAGTATGCAGGTCAGGAAAGCGCAGATGCCTTTAAGAAACGTCTGGAAAATATGGGTATCCGTGTTTATATTTTATACCTGATTCCCGGATATCCCAATAACACATCCCTGATCGTAAGCGATGAAGGTTATGGAAAAAATGACTATATCGAAACATCAAGACCGCTGGTGGTTGTCACAGCCCCCGGTCCGGGAAGTGGGAAAATGGCAACATGCCTTTCCCAGCTGTACCACGAATATAAACGCGGAGTAACTGCCGGATATGCCAAATTTGAAACTTTTCCCATCTGGAACATTCCTCTGAAGCATCCGGTGAACCTGGCTTATGAAGCTGCTACAGCAGACCTTAATGATATTAATATGATCGATCCCTTCCATCTGGAAGCCTATGGAAAAACAACCGTAAACTATAACCGCGATGTGGAAATTTTCCCTGTACTTCAGGCTATTTTTGAAAAAATCATGGGAGAATGCCCATACAAGTCTCCTACAGATATGGGTGTAAATATGGCTGGAAACTGCATTACAGATGACAGGATCTGCCAGGAGGCTGCCTGTCAGGAGATCATACGCAGATATTATAAGAGTATGGATGCATTGGTTGAGGGAACAGGAAAAGAAGAGGAAGTGTATAAGATTGAACTTCTGATGAATCAGGCTCATATTTCGAAAGAAGACCGGAAAGTTGTTCCTGCTGCTCTGAAGCGTTCTGAAGAAACAGGAGCACCTGCTGCAGCTATGGAACTTCCTGATGGACGGATCATCACAGGAAAAACTTCAGATCTCCTTGGAGCTTCTTCTGCGTTAATCTTAAATGCATTAAAAGAACTTGCAGGAATAAGTCATGAAAAGCATGTCATATCTCCGGAAGCCTTAAGACCCATTCAGGCATTAAAGACAAAATACCTGGGAAGCAAAAATCCAAGGCTTCATTCTGATGAGACTCTGATTGCATTATCCATCAGTGCGGCAGATAATGAAGATGCCAGACTGGCGCTGGAACAGATTCCCAGATTAAAAGGATGCCAGGTTCATACCTCTGTTCTTCTCTCACAGGTGGACGTCCTCCAGTTTCGCAAATTAGGAGCAGAGCTGACATGCGAGCCCCGGTTTGAGAAATCCAGAAAATATCAGTAATACTCTATGATATAAAAATTACCGGTCTCACTGTTCATACCAGTGAGGCCGGTTTTTATTTTCCATTATTTCAGGTTAATCATCATAACCATTGGGATTATTTGACTGCCATCTCCAGGAATCCTCACACATCTCTTTAATGCCGTTCTCTGCTTTCCATCCAAGTTCTCTCTCTGCTTTGGATGCATCAGAATAACATGTGGCAATATCACCGGGACGACGAGGTTTGATCACATATGGAATCTTTACACCGGTAGCTTCTTCAAAATTCTTCACAATGTCAAGAACACTGTATCCTTTTCCGGTGCCAAGATTGTAAATGCTCAGTCCGGAGTTATCCTGTATTTTCTTAAGTGCTTTTACATGACCTTTTGCCAGATCAACAACATGGATATAATCTCTTACACCTGTTCCATCAGGAGT
>JAQYGS010000150.1 GCA_028722515.1 Clostridia bacterium
GAACTAAATATACAAATATCGTATTAATTTCAGATTATAACAAAATTCCTGATGAACACTTTATAGCCGCAAACAATTCTTGTAAAACACTTACACTTGGACGACTTGATAATAAAAGGACACGATGTTATGATAGCTGTCTATATTTTGACATTACATACCTTATTATGACAACATTAGGTATTGAACTATATGAAGACTGTACCCCAAACTTTATTTTTAATACCCCACGTTATCCAGACGCTTGATAAAGTTATGCATTCACCAGAATGATATTTTGTACCCAAATCGTACCCAACGCCATCTAAAAAACCCCTACAAAGCCCATAAATACAGGCTTTGTAGGGATTTACCTATTTACTCAAACTCAATCGTTGCCGGTGGTTTTCCGGTGCAGTCGTAGAACACGCGATTTACGTGTTTTACTTCGTTTACAATCCTGCTGGTGGCTTTTCCGATTACTTCCCAGGGGATCTCTGCACTCTCAGCAGTCATGAAATCTGTTGTAGTAACTGCACGAAGCGCAATAGCATAGTCATATGTTCTTTCATCACCCATAACACCAACGGATTTCATATTCGTGAGAGCAGCAAAATATTGGTTAACCTTCTTGTCCCAGCCTGCTTTGGCAATTTCCTCGCGCCAGATAGCATCCGCATCCTGAACAATCTGAACTTTTTCAGGCGTGATCTCACCAATAATACGGATGCCAAGACCCGGGCCTGGGAATGGCTGACGATAAACAAGATAATCCGGAATTCCAAGTTCAAGCCCTGCTTTACGAACCTCATCTTTAAACAGGTTACGCAGCGGTTCAATAATTTCCTTAAAATCTACATAATCAGGAAGACCGCCTACATTATGATGAGATTTGATAACTGTAGATTCTCCGCCTACGCCACTTTCAACTACATCTGGATAAATCGTTCCCTGTACAAGGAAATCTACAGCTCCTATTTTCTTTGCTTCCTCTTCAAACACTCTTATGAATTCTTCGCCAATGATCTTACGCTTCTTCTCCGGCTCTGTTACTCCGGCAAGTTTACTGTAAAATCTATCCTGAGCATTGACACGAATAAAGTTCAGGTCATACGGACCGTCCGGTCCGAATACTGCTTCAACTTCATCTCCTTCATTCTTTCTGAGAAGACCGTGATCTACAAAAACGCAGGTAAGCTGATTTCCTACTGCTTTCGATAAAAGCACTGCGGCAACTGAGGAATCCACGCCGCCGGAAAGAGCACACAGAACTTTACCATTGCCTACCTTCTGACGTAACGATTTAATGGACTCTTCAACAAATGAATCCATCTTCCAGTCTCCGGTACAGCCGCATACATTGAATACAAAATTAGAAAGCATTTTTGTTCCTTCCTTTGTATGAAGCACTTCAGGATGAAACTGTAATGCATATAATTTCTTCTCTTCATTCTCCGCAGCTGCCACAGGACAGTTAGGAGTCCAGGCACTGACAGTAAATCCTGGAGCTTTTTGAGAAATATAATCGTTATGGCTCATCCAGCAGATAGTTTTGGGAGACACATTAGTAAAAAGCTTTGAGTTATTATCTACATTAACTTCTATCTTTCCATATTCACGGACAGGAGCTTTTTCTACTTTTCCTCCGAGAAGGTGCATCATTAACTGGGAACCGTAGCATATTCCAAGAATAGGTATGCCAAGTTCAAAAATCTCTTTCGTATAAGTAGGAGAATCTGTTTCATAACAACTATTGGGGCCACCGGTAAAAATAATGCCTTTAGGATGAATTTCCTTAATTTTCTTAATATCAGTCTTATAGGAATAAATCTCACAGTATACATTACATTCCCTGACACGGCGTGCAATAAGCTGATTATATTGTCCGCCGAAATCCAATACAACGACTGTTTCTCTGTCCATGTTTTCCTCCTTGAAAATAAATGAATTTCTTTTGTTTTCTTCTATGATATGTTAACAGTAACAACACACTGGGCTGTTACACCAGAACCATCAATAGCATGAGCTGTGATAATCGCTGTCCCATTTCCTACTGCATCAACATAGCCATGCTCAGATATATCCGGCCATCCATTGTTGACTAACGCAACAGAAGTATTACTGCTGGTCCATCTGCAGCCTTTCCAACTAACATTAGAAGGCGAATATCCAACATCGATCATAACATCCTGATTCCTATCGGTAATTTTAACAGAAGTTTTACTTAGATTGATAGCTTTAACCTTAATAATTTTAGGATTATATTCAGGAGCAAGCGGTGGAAGTTCAGGAAGATCATTTTCAGCAATTTTTACTGTGACATTACAGCTTGCTGTAATTCCAGAACCATCCAGTGCATATGCAGTAATAACAGTTGTTCCATTACTTACAGCAGTAACTGCAGATTCAGATGAAGCAACTTTATCATATATTTCAACCTTAGCAACTGAGGGGTTGCTGCTGACCCAGCCAAGCCTTGGGTAATAAGCATTTCCTGGTAAAACTATGGAGTCTATCCAAACCCTCTGACCTTTAGCTGTAAGAGTAATTGAATGTCTGCTTAGGTTAATTCCCCTGATTAATACAGGATGTACATTAGGTGGAATGGGAATAGGGGTTGGCGCAGCAGGTACCGATGGTCCTGGAGTCTCAGGCTTTTCCTCCTCTGGTATTTTCACAGATATTCCCTTAGAATCATAATTACTGCTGACTTTCGTTTTACTGTAATATGCTTTTACTGTATAAATATTGTTTGTACCCGGTACAGGTGTCTTATCTTTAAATGAAAGATTTGAAGATTTCACAGAGCCAATCTGCTTCCATTCAGATGATGAAGTTTTTCGGTATATCTTATAATAATTACACCCGCCTGATTTTTTCCAGGTAACAGTTACTGTACGGTCTGAATTAAAAACCGCCTTCCCAAGTTTAGGTGTTGAAGGCACTGTTTTTACAGACAATCCTTTTTTATCATACGAACCATATTTTTTTGATTTATTATTATATGATCTGACAGTATAAGAATATTTCTCGCCTACAACAATAGGATATTTTTTTGAAGAAATATGTGTATAGTTTGTTATATTTCCTTTAACAGAAGCCAGTTTAATCCACTTATCGGAACCTGTTTTCTTATAATAAATAAAATAATCTGTTGCATTTAATGCTTTTTTCCATTTCAGACAGATTTTATTATAAGATATGGCAGAAATTTCAACAGGTATGGCTTTTCCCGGAATATCCTTTGAAAGAGCCGGTATTTCCTCTGTTTTTGATGTATGGCAGAGCACACATGTATATTTTTTCTCTCCTGTTGATGTATTTGTAGGCTGTTTAACAATTTTCCCTTCATCCCATTTATGTGAAGTCGAAGGAATTGTTTTCTGGGCAACAATAATTTTTCCACAAACAGAACAATGCTTACCTTCTGTAAGTCCTTCTGATTTACAGGTTGCCTGAACTTTCTTATCAATAACTTCAGTATGCTTGATTTCAAATTCGGTTTCTGCCATATGACCTGAAGAATCCTGTGCAGTGATTTTTGCCGTACCACAGGTATAGGCTGTTACTAAACCATTGAAATCGACAAAAGCTACACTGTTATCAGAGGAAGTCCAATTGACAGAACCTAAAACCTGTAAATCTGAAACAGTCCTCTCAGAACCCCAGTAATCTGTCAGATTTACACCTGTAGTAAGCTTTAACTGTGTTTTTTCATTTGCTTTGGAAGAGAGGTTTCCTGTTATTGCATAATTACCATTGCAATAAGAATTTGAAAATTCCAGAATCTGAATGCAGTCATCAACCGGCTTTCCCTGTGTTTCATCCAGACCGGAAGATGAATTAAATTCTCCAACCGTGGTGTTGTATGACAAAGCTTTTTTTGAACAGAATGTACCTAATCCTATATAGCTGTTATTTGGATCTATCATCTGTGTGTAATGACCAGTTTGTTTTTTGGGATTCTGAGTGACCCAGTCTTCTTTTTCTGCATACCATTGCTCTATTCCGGCAACCATTGTATCTGTTAAATTCCAGGCAATTACTTCTCCATAACTTTGAACGTAGGCTGGGCTCTGAATAGCAAAACAGCTTTTCCCATTAGTTCTCTTATGAGCCATAGTCAGGCTTGCCTCTGCCGCACGTATCCTTGCTATATATTCCAGATCGGAAGACCATTTAATAGGTCTATAGTCAGACATTGTCAGTGGGCGAAGTGTATTAGGATTTAAAACTCCCTCCTGACATGCTTCTTTTCGGATTTCATTTATTCTGTTTAATGCCTGAGGAATCTGAGTAATATATTTTCCCTCCAGACCAAGCAATACGCATCCGGATGAAGGTGATTGAACATCCGTGGGAAGTGTTTCCGTTGCAAGTACTCTGAAAGAGCAAAGCCAAATCATAGCAAGAAGAGTAAAGAAAACAAATCTTTTTTTATCTTTCATCTCTATATTCCCTCCTTTTCTTTAAGAAGCTACATTCTCAAAAGAGGACCATAATCCGAAATTTTTGTCCAGACAGGTTTCGGATTTTTGGCATCAAAATCTTCAAGTGCCTTATCACCGATTTTATATTCCTCAGGGCATCCATAACAATAAACAATATTATCTTCTATAAAATATTTATATTTAATATTTGCTGACTGGGAATACCAGTAATAATTGCCATATAAACAATCATGGTCCGCTGACATCTGAGGATCCCAAATATAACAGTTCAACTGTTTTGCCTGATATCCTTTCTCTGTTTTAATACAGGTATATACGTGGCATATTTTCCTGATATATGATCTGTCTTCTTCATCCCATTGGCAATCTGAACCCACAATCATCTCCGGAATCTCATCGTTATTCATATCATATAGAAAATATTCACAATTTGAAACACCATTTTCCGGTTCCATAAATATATGATCCATGTCTCCGGCGTTAATACCTCTCAGAACATCTCTGTATGCTTCCTGAATAGTAGGAAAATCAAAAGTAACAGAAAAAATAGCGGCAAAAACTCCTGTTTTGTCATAATTACCATATACTCCTGTTTTACTGTTATAGGCTCTTACTGTATAAATATTCCGCCATCCGCGTTGAGGAGCTGTATCTGTATATTGCAGCACATTGGACTTGACTCTTCCAATCATTTTCCATGAACTCTTGGCAGTTCTTCTATATATTTCATAATAATCACACCCATATGCCCGCTCCCAGGTAAGATTAACAGATATTTTATCTGATCTGACTTCTGCTTTCAAGAGCTTTACCGTAGAAGGAAGCGTCTTCACAGTTAAACCCTTTTTATTATAGGCGCCATATTTTCCAGAAGTGCTGTTATATGCCCTGACCGTATAAGAATATGGCTGACCTACCACAATAGGATATTTAGAAGATGATTTATGTGTATAATTTGAAACATTTGATTTTACTGAAGCCAGTTTGGTCCACTTGGAATCCTTGCTCTTTTTATAATAAATATAATAATGTGTAGCATTATCAGTCTTTTTCCATTTTATCTGTACCTGATTATACGCCAGAGCTGAAACTTTTGTAACTGAAACTTTTCCCGGAATTACATTTGTTGTTCCAGTAGAGGCAAAGACCTTTACGGATTCATGACCTATGCCCAAAACAGCTGTTAAAATAATCAGAAACATCCATAATGGTTTTAATCTTTTTAAATATTTTTCCTTTTTCATTTTTCATCCACTCTTTTCTGGTACAAAAAACTTATTTACTCCGTTTTCAAGTTTAACTCTAGCATCTTAGAAGAAATAATTCAAGTACCTGAAATAAAATATTAAAAATGAATAATAAAAAAACCCTTGATTCTTCAAGGGTTTTTCACTGCCGCAGACCGGAATCGAACCGGTACGGGTATCGCTACCCACGGGATTTTAAGTCCCGGGCGTCTGCCAGTTCCGCCACTGCGGCATATGGAACCTATAGGGCTCGAACCTATGACCCTCTGCTTGTAAGGCAGATGCTCTCCCAGCTGAGCTAAGATTCCATATTACAAAGCAATTATTTAATTGAAGCGTTAATTGCAAACGACCCAGAAGAGACTCGAACTCTCGACCTCCGCCGTGACAGGGCGGCGCTCCAACCAACTGAGCCACTGGGCCAGACTAATCAAAAAAATGGACCTTCGGGGACTCGAACCCAGGACCGACCGGTTATGAGCCGGTTGCTCTAACCAACTGAGCTAAAGGTCCAAAAAGCCGATGATCGGACTCGAACCGATAACCTGCTGATTACAAATCAGCTGCTCTGCCAATT
>JAQYGS010000151.1 GCA_028722515.1 Clostridia bacterium
TTTTGTCAGCTTCAATGACGCTAAAGGCATCTGGTTTTTCTCCTGAAATGAATAAAATTCATTTCCAGGTCCCACTATGATGTGGTCCACCAATTTAACACCTATCAAATCACAAATCTTATTCATTCTGTCAGTCAGACCGATATCTTCCACACTTGGAGCCAGTCTGCCGGACGGATGATTATGGACCAGTATGATAGCTGCTGCATTTGACAAAATGGTACTCTTAAGAATCTCCCTTGGATGTGCAATCGACTGGTCAAGTGCTCCTATACTTGCAATATTTATATTGATTGGTCTCATGTCTGCCCGCAGATTCACTACAGCAACAACTTCCCTGTCATAATCCCGAAACGTATCTGCCATAACTTTTACTGCTGCCGCCGGACCGTTCATAGGTTCCTCGCTGAAAAGAGGCGGCATTTCCACCATACGGATAGCCACCTGATTCAGTCGATGCATTTCTTTTTTCTCCGGCTCCTGCTTCTCCATGCCGGCATAAAATTCCTGTTTCGGACGAATTCCGCTAATGTTCATCCTCCGCTCCTTCCCCAACAGGTATGTTCATTGTGAACTCCCTGTTTTTCATGCTCCTGAGCTTGTCCAACAAAGACTCTTTTGTAGATGTCTTCTCATGCTTGGAAATCTTCTGCAATTCCTTCATATATCCCATATATCTGCTTTTTCTTGCCATACTACCGCTCTCCTTTCTCCTTTTGCTGTCCTTGTTTCTTCGGAACCCTGGCCGCTTCTTTTTTCTTTTCATGCAGATCAGCTATCACAGAATCCTTAGATTCTGCCCTCTGCATCCTTTCCTTTATCCTTCTTATCTGGTCTCTGGTAAGCGGTTTCTCCACGATACTCCTGTGGAGGATTTTCCCAATCGGAAGCCATGTGACATCCTTTCCAGCCTTTTCCTGCTCCATGATGAATTTCATATGTGATGCGGAAAATTTAGGATTCATGTAATGCTCCAGGTTCAGATCTGCCTCGGCTGCTTCATAGATTACCTTGATCTGTGCCGGCTTGAACTCCTCCGACACCCTTCCGGCATCTTCCATAGCTTCTTCAACACGTATTGATGCAACAGATCTAAATGTATAATCCACTTCAACAAATCCACTGTTATAATCATCTACTGCTTTCTGAAATCTTGCCTTTTTCTCCTCTGGTGTGAGCTTATCAAATTCCTTGTCTTCCATAGATTCCTCCCATCAGAAAAAGGCAGCCTTACGACTGCCTCATTCCCTTGATGCTACTCTTCATCCATCTCGTCCTGATCATCTTCTCCTGTATCTTCAGCAGGGCTTTCTTCCTCTGCATCTGATACAGACTCTTCCTCAATGTCCATATCTGTAAGATAATCCTCGTCATCATCACTGTCGAAGTAATCTGCATCCGGATCCGGTGCATCCGCTTTCTTCTTGCCCTTATTGGACTTCATATACATAAATCCACCGATTCCTCCAACCGCTGCAAAAAGGACTACTGCCATGATTCCGGTCACATTTTTACTTTTCTTTCCGGTTTCAGATGCTTTTGCCTCTTCCTTCGGCTCCTCAGAGATTTCTTCCGTAGTCTCTGTACCTTTGACCTCTTCTGTCTCTTTCTCCGAAGCAGTCATGCCCCGGGAATTCATATAAGATTCCACCTCATCATCCTCCATGAGCTTCAAAAGGTCTGATTCATCAACAAGATTCAGGAAATGCACGGTCTCTGTTCCCTTATCGTCACGGTCAATGATAATATAGAAATAATTGCCGGACTTGGTTGTAACCGTAATGAACTGCTTGCCTCCTGCCTCAATGGATCCATAATCATCCACCAGATTCATATTTCCATCAGGTGTAAGAGGTCCATAGCTCTCCTCGGCCGTCTCAGCGCATTCCTCTGAACCTTCTACATGTGCATCCACACCCTCGCAGACATTGTAATCATAAAGGCATACTGCACATTCCTCATTGATGGAATCCTGTGAGCATTTTTCCTCACAGATGCATTCCGCTTCCTGACTCTGTGCAAATACAGTAACCGGTGCCACACCCGCAACGGCTGTCATTCCGATTACCAGACCTCCCATAATCCTTGCTGCGATCACGTTTTTCAAATTATTCATTCTCTTCATCTAAGAAATCCTCCTCTTCCTTATCCATATCTGTCTCATTGTCTTCATTCTGTTTTTTACCGGATGTATCTGCATTCACGGCTCCGGGCATCGGAACCTGTCCGCTGAGAATTTCCTGTAACCTGCCACTGTTTGCAAGCTGTAAAAACTGTGCCAGCTGTTCCGGTGATAAATTGTAGGATGCAACATCACTGACGATCTGCTGGTTTTCCTCTTCTTTCAGCTTTGCTTCCAGCTGCTTTACCTTTGCATCCGCTGCCTCTCTTTTGGCTACTGCCTTTTTCAGATCCTCGCGGAGCTTGTCTAACTTTGCATACATAAGCGCTCTCCTTTCCTTTGTGACAGCAAAAAAGCCACCACTTTGGTGACTTTCGCTGCATTTATAATTACTGGATTCTTCCATAGCAATAGGCATGTGCCCTCCAGTATGGCGTATCATATGACGCATACTGGATTGGATTGCCACAGTGAATCATGATCTTATTTACCGGATCGACTACGATACCCACATGGGATGCTCCGGCTGTGTTATAGGTTCCCTGGAAAAAGACCAGATCTCCCGGTTTTACATCGGAAGCTGCCACCCTTGCGGTTGCATTCTTCCAGCCATTTGCCGTAAGTCTGCCATAGTTCCAGCCATTTCCACAATTATTGATGACATAGCTCACAAAACCGGAACAGTCAAAACTTGTACCTGGTGAGGATCCTCCCCATACATAAGGATATCCAAGATACTTTTCGGCTTCCCGGTGCATATTGGAAAACTGCTGGTTCGTCAGGTATTCTCCCGGTACGGCATATCTCTCATATTCCTCTGATACACCCGGATTTGCATATACATTATCCCCGAAGATATCCGGCTTGTTGCCCCTGGTCTCCAGAAGCAGCGTATACCGTTCCATCTGATCCTGCGTCAGATTCAGTGCACTGACAGCTGCGGATATTCCATTGTTGGTCAGCGTTGTATTCAGTATCTTGTACTCATACTCCACTTCAACCTCATATGGTTCATATACCTCATATGGAACTGACACGGTATAGGTATAGGATTCAAGATGACCATTTACCAGGCGGTATCCGGTTCTTTCCTCATCCCGGTAATGTGTCACATAATGCCATCTGGTCTCTGTCCTGGTTCTGATCTCCACAACTTCCGTTGATGTCAGCGTATACTGATAATCAAAAATGGTCTGTAATTTTGACTGAACCTCTGACGGCGTATAGTCCTCATACAGAACCGTCAGCAGTGCCGCCAGTTCAAAAGGATTGTGGGATATCTCTGAAAGTGAATAATTGTATTCGTCATATCCTGGATGATCTGTCTCAATGCTGTCCACCTTATTCTGCAGCACCGTCTCCAGTGCCACATAATCTGCTTCCACCTGCCTGATATCATCATCCTCAGCGGTAAATGAAGTTGCCACAGTTCCACTGTTTATGCCGCTTCCAAGAGCAGAACAGGATGTCAGTGCTCCTGATAATACGAGAACAACAATCAGAATTGCCACCGCTATGATCATGCCGATCGGATGGTCTTCACAGAATTCTTTCAGCATCTCTGCAAGCCTTCCCATCAGGTCCTCCGCCTGATCCGTCAGCTTTTTGCTGATCTTTCCTGCCCCGTTTGCAGCTTCCTTTGCCTGCTTCTTTGCTGCCGCCTCAGCAAATTCCCTCTGCATCAGCTTTTTGCGTGTTTTCTTCACGGTAGCTGACATGGTGCTTTCTCCCGCCTCTCCGGCTTCTTTTGCTCCTTTTGCTCCCTGCACGGCATCCAGATGGTCACTGCGGTTATGGATTTTGGAAGAATATTTCCTTGCCTGTCCATGTTCCCGTACTTTTCCAATGCCTGCTTCCACTGCTGCCAGTCCGGCATTCAGGCTGTCTGTTCCACTGTTGTCGTCCTCATTTTTAATCGTGGTTTTTCTTACCGTGGCTGCAACGGCCTGATTTTTATATATCCTCCTTCTCCCCTGCTTCTTCATGCTGCGAAGTTCTTTTGCTTCGCTGACTGAAAGCGAATTATCCTTTTTCCCATACCGGATCTTATCACGGTAACTCCTGGCTGCCGATGAATCATTTTTCAGCTTTTCGCCGTGGCTTTTCCCTGCATGGATATCCGGATTCACTTTTTTCTTCCGGGTGGACTTCTTAGCAGAATTCCTTGTATATTTTTCTTCATTCATGCTCTATCCTTTCCGAAGAAACAGCCTCTACGCTGACTGTTCCTTCTTTGCATCAGCCACTTCGGACAGTCTGGTTGTCATGATACGGTAAAGTTCCGTATTTGCCGGGAATCTGTCCACGAATGGAAGGATCACATTTCCATAGAATAAAAGCCCTTCGCCTTCTCCCGAATGTGTTACATACGAAAGCTGGTGAGGGCTGATATTTAACTGCTTAGCAAGGATCTGTCTGTCACCTACTGCCTGGTTGAGCATATAGATGAAATCAGAGTTTTCAAAGATATTCTCCACTTCCTTGGAAGCAAGAAGGTCCTTTACATTCTGGGTGATGCCGGTCGGGATTCCTCCCCATTTTCTGAAACGCTTCCAGATTTCAACCGTATAGGCTGCCGTCTGGTCTTCACGAAGAAGAAGGTGCATCTCATCCATATAGTATCTGGTAGATTTTCCCTGGATACGGTTCTCCGTTACTCGTCCCCATACCTGATCCTGTACCACGAGCATTCCAAT
>JAQYGS010000152.1 GCA_028722515.1 Clostridia bacterium
GGCATAATCGCATAGAAATTATATCCTAACATAATTACAAGTCCTGCAGTTGTAAGTACCAGTGAGCTTAAAACTGCCGTTACTATAATTGAGATACAGATACCTGCGGTTTTACCTGTTTTCTTCCTGTTTGCAAATAAAGGTTTCGCAAGAGCAGGCAGAACTCCCCACAGAATTGCGGCTACTGTAATAAACGGATTTACAGCATAACCTTTCATAAAGCAGCCAATAATATCTGCGCAGAATCCACAGATGCCGCCGGCTACCGGTCCAAGCCACAATCCTGCAAGAATCGTAGCCACGCTTCCTACAGAAATACGATATGCACCAAGATCAATGACAAGCACTCTTGTCAGAACCAGGTGCAGGGCCACCAGCAAAGCCATGAATACCAATGTTTTTACATTCCAGTGTTGTTTGTTTTTTTGCATAGAAAAACACCTCCATAATGTTATTTCACAGAGTAGTTACGATAAATAATAATCCCTCCACATTATGAGATGTTCTCATATGCAGCAACGGGTGCGGAAATTATATCGTAAGCAGCTCGCTCTCTGCTTTTCGTTTCATGGCGACTCCCCAGCCGATGAACACTTAACGCATAAAATCCTACTTCGCTATTATTTATTTAATCAGATTATATCACCATTTTTTTATTATTCAACATGTTTTTTCAAAATAATAAATTTATTTTTTCTGTTCCAACCTGTATAAAATATGTTATGATTAATAATAAACTTCCGGAGGGTCGTTACGAAATGAAAAAACTGATCACCGTATGTATCTGTACAGGCCTGGCCATTTCTCTTGGTGGATGCAGTCTGAGAAATTTAATAGATCAATTTACTTCAACAGGAGATACTTCTGTCCGGGAAACTCCCTCGTCAGATACACAGAATACCTCCAAAGGACGTATTTACATGGATGAACTTACCGGAATATTGCAGGATTTTTCCGGCAGCCAGCTGGTTTTGTCTGTAAACAATACACAATACGCTTTTAACGTGTCCAATGCCACTCTTGAATGTGAAGACGGAATGATTACCGGAGACGAAATCAGCATCATATATCAGGGACAGCTTTCTGACAATGATACATCTACAGTAAATGTTCTAAAGGTAGTAGATGAATATCATAAAAAAGCCAGATTAAAGGCCAGAATCGCATATGGGCAGGTGTTATCTCTTACTCCTAATACTGTCACAATCCGGTCTCAGAAAGGAAAAACAGCCACTTATCCCATTACCGGCACCGAACAGTACTATGGATCCGGTATAAAAGCCGACGACTGGATCTATCTTCACTTTAAAGGTAAATTTCCCAAAAGTACAGATGGTGATCCCGACTCCCTGAATGCCAGTCATTTAAAGGTGCTTAGTATCTCCAATATGAAATCCATTCAGATCCCGGAGCCATCACCTACACCTGTACCGTCGCCCGGGGTCGAAGAAATACCACAGGAAATGCCAGACAAAGAACAGCAATTCTCAGCAACGATCCAGAATGTGAATTTAAATATTCTTCAGGTCATTCAGGATGGAGGAAGTGCAGTCCTTAATATTGATATGTCTGACATTCCCGTTTACTTTAAAGGCGGAATTGCCCCCGGTTCCCATGTAAATATAACTTATACCGGTAAGATGAACCCTGATTCACTGGATGGAATTCAGATACTGGCAGTAACCGGAGAGGATCCTGATGAAATCAGTGATAAGCATATATCATTCACTGCTTCCGGAACAATCCAGGGAAAGACAGCCAATACCGTTACCATCCAGACCACGGACGGAGCCATTGACACCTTCCGGACGGACAATGTCCAGGATCTGTCCACAGGCGGACTGGAATACGGATGCAGTGTCCGTATCACCTTTCACCCTTCCGCTTCAAAAACCTCAAATATATATACAGCAATAAAAATACAGGATGCCTGAAAAATCTTCCGTGCATCCTGTATAAATTTCAGTAATCCTTACTGTCTGCAAAAACGGCTTTTTATCTTCTTTTCTCCTTCATTCAGCCATTCTGTCACTTCCGGCTTCTCTCCCAGAATTTCTGTAAAAGCATGGTATTCATCTTCGATTCCCCTGCCATGGGGAACCATATAAGCTCCGGCATCACTGCCCAGCGCTACACTGGCACCTTTTTCATAAGCTTTTTTTATGTTTTCTTCACCACTTTCCATAATAGGAATAAGCACCTGATCATCATACCTTCCGCATCCCAGAAGGTTTCGGACCGTAACAAGAGTAGGAACCCACACTGTATGACTTTCTGCCAGCATACATAATGACTCTTCGTCCATATAATTCCCATGCTCAAGGCTGTCTACTCCTGCCTGAAGCGCAGCCCGCACTCCATATGCTCCATTTGTGTGGGACATGACAGCAAAGCCTTCTTCATGGGCAATATGTACCATTTCTTTTACTTCATCTGCCTTAAGAGGTTCTCCTGTAATATTTCCATGATTTGTGAAATCCAGAAGCCCGGTTGTCATGATCTTAATGAAATCGGCTCCCTCTTTTCCTGCTTCCAGAACGCGCTGATGAAATTCTTTCATTGTGGTAAATCCCTTTCCTACAATGGAACCATAATGTCCTTCTTTATGAATCGCAAAAACAGGAGTTCTGTAATCAATTCCATATTCTGCTGCAAGTTCTCTTGCCCGCCTGGAAACACCCAGAGCGTCTCCTCCATCTCTGACGAATGTAATTCCTGATTTCCGATATGTTTTTAAATGCATCCTGATCACAGAATCATCCGGGCCGTTCTTATGAATATCCACCGCTTCCCGGTAATTGATGCCATCCATAATTATGTGTGCGTGACACTCACCAAACATTTCCTCACCTCAGCCTCTACTGTTCAAAAAATTCTCTGATCTGTTTTTCCGTTGCCTGAACAGAGCCTTGTACAAAGAACGGCTTTCCGCCTCCCCTTCCGTGAAGAGCTGCATTCATATCTTTCGTAAACTGGCGCAGATCTCCGCCTGTTTCTCCTATCGCATATTTATAACTTCCATCTTCGTTTCTGGAAAACACTGCACAGCAGCCTTCACATGTATTCATTACCGCATCCGTAAGCTTCCTGACAGCATCCGCTTCCAGTCCTTCCTTAAAGAGAAGCACACTTCCGGCACCTTCCCACTTCCTTGCCTCTTCCTGAAACATATCCTCTTCCAGACGGGCAACGTTTATCCTCATTTTTGCATTCTCATCCTGAAGACGCTGCACTGCATCTGCCGTACTGTCAATCTTCGCAGA
>JAQYGS010000153.1 GCA_028722515.1 Clostridia bacterium
CACTCCCACAATCCTGCCCCGAATTCGGATATCGTGGGACATACGTCCCACTTTTATCCTCATTTGGGGCGGGTCAACAAGTCATAAAACCACTTATGTGCAAGCACAATGTGGTTTATGACCTTTTGACCCTGGTATCATAGTATGATACTATTGAAGATTTTTTCAAGCGCATTATTATCACCAAGAATACTCCGGCACCGCATTACAATGAGGATGGGGTTCTGATTATGAGTGTTCATGATTTTATGTTGGATGAGAACAGCTTGGAGAACTAACAGTATTCCGTAAATGTCAAGAAAATGATTGTAATAAAAAATTGACAGACGTATAATAATTATAACTATACAATTTTGAAAGGAGGAGGTATTATGGCAAGCATAAATGTTACAATTAAGCCGGAAATTATTAGCTGGGTTCTTCAAACAGTACAATTTGAGAACGTTGCCAGTTCAGCTATTGAATTACTTAATAAATGGCAGTCTGGTGAAAAAACTCCTACTTTCAATCAAGTGGAAGATATTAGCAAAAAAACAAATATTCCGTTTGGATATTTTTTCCTTGATAAGCCACCTGTAGAACAATGTCCTATTGTAGATTATCGAACGGCAAATAGTATTGCCATTCCTGAACCTAGTCGAAATCTTATGGATACATTGGATTTAATGATCGACATTCAGAATTGGATGACAGATTATGTTATTGAAAACGGTCAAGATGAGCTTTTTTATGTTGGCAGTGCTGCTGCAAAAAAGGACATAAAATCTATCGCAGAGGATATGAGAAAAGCTTTAGAGATTCAAAAGGAGTGGTATACTACTAGTTCTGGTGCAGCAGATTCCTTTAGGTTGTTAAAAGGAAAACTTGATAATTTGGGTATTGTGGTTATGATGAGTGGCATTGTGGGAAATAACACTCATAGAAAACTAAATGTCGAAGAATTTAGGGCTTTCACATTGGTAAATAAATATGCTCCTTTAATTTTTATTAATACTTGTGATTCTGATACAGGGAAACTTTTTTCTTTATTGCATGAATTAACACATATTTGGATTGGGGTTAATAGCTTTTATAATGATGATATAAGCAATTGCAATAATGATAGTGCAACAGAGCAAATTTGTAACGCAGTTGCAGCAGAAATTTTAGTCCCTGATGACATGTTCGCAATGGAATGGGAAAAGACAAGTGGAAATAATCTTGAGAAGCTAGAAAATCTTTCTAAGTATTTTAGATGTAGTCAGTATGTTATTGCAAGAAAAGCATTAAGTGCCGAAAAAATTTCCTACAAGATATATAGTGAGATTGTTTCAGTACTGAACAAGCAATATAAAGAATGGACAGAGAAGCAGAAAGAAAGAAAGAATCCAGGTGGAGATTTTTATAAAAACTTAGAAAGTAAACTGGATCATCGATTCGTTTATTCTCTGGCAGCTAGTGCAAGGGAAGGAAGAACTCAATATACAGAAGTATACAGGCTTACAAATACAAATCGAAAAACATTTGGAAAACTCCTGGCTGATATAGGAGGTGCCACATGGTAGAAGAGAAGTTCTTATTGGATGCAAATAGTTTTATGACGCCATATCATCTTTTTTATTCATTTGATCTGGCACCAGGATTTTGGAAACAACTGAAGCCGATATTGTTGAATAAGTCTGTTGTAGTAATGGATGTTGTAAAGGATGAAGTTGACAGAGGTAATGATGAATTAACAGAATGGATGAATTCTGTTGCTGGTCTTGAGACACTAGATCGTCGAGATCAGACAATCATTGTGCAGTATGGTTCAATACTAAAGTATATTCAGAACAGCCCTTTATATAATGATAAAGCCTTGAGATCCTGGGCTGCTGAGAACGTTGCGGATCCTTGGCTGATTGCGGCGGCAGCAGCAAAAGGATATACTATTATTACTTTTGAACAGAGTGCTGGGAAAATATCAGAAAAGAATCCGAGCGGGAAGCCCAAAATACCAGATATTGCAAAGGAGTTTGGGGTAAAATGTGAGGATATCTTTTATTTTATGAGAAAGATGAATATTAAGTGGATATAACTACTATGAAACAAAAATCATCGGATAGTCAAAAAAGCATAAGCTACCCCTTGATTATGAATAAGAAAAAATAAAATAATTCGATCATCTGCGCCGACATTTTGGGGAGCGAAACAATCCCTGAAATGTCGGCAATTTTTTTACAGTTTTGAAATGGTTTCCACATAATTTCACATTTCATTTCTGGAAGCAGCTTTCAGATGTTCCACAAAGATCCTGCGGATTCCGGGGTACTGGCCAAGTCCTTTTACAACTGGTTTCACAAAGAAGCCCGCTGACAGAAAACGATTGTACCAGGAATCAGGATCGTCCCCTGCCATATCGTTCTTTGCATGATCTCCTGCCACGATCATAAAGGGAGCGAGAATGACTCTGTGGGGAGCATATTCTTTGACCATTTTCATAAGAGTTTCCATAGAAGGATATGCTTCAACCGTACCCAGGAAAATATTTTTATATCCTCTATCCTTGAAAGTGTAATCAAGGGCGGCATAAATGGAATTAGCATAATGTGTAGTTCCATGTCCCATCAGAACCAGAGCTTCATTTGGCTGTAAATCAGAAAATTCCGCTGCAACTGCTTCAATAACGTCAAGATTATCCTGTTCACTGGTAAGAAGAGGTGTACCGAAAGAGACAGAATGAAACTTATTTTTAAAAGAGAGTACATCTTCTTTCATCTGATCATTTTCAATACCGTTAATGACATGAGTTGGCTGCACCAGAACATCTGTAATGCCGTCTGATAGCATCTGCTCCATAGCTTCTTTAACATTATTTATGTAAATGTTATCTCTTTCTTTCAGTTTCCTGATGATCATTTTGCTTGTCCAGGCACGGTAAACTGCATATCCGGGAAATGCATCCTGAATATCATGTTCAATGGCATCAATGGTAACTTCCCGTGTGTCGTTGTGGCTTGTCCCAAAGCTTACAACAAGAATTGCCTTATTCATCACAAGTTTCCTCCGAATTGGTAAAATACAGGTTGTTCGTGCGTTTTTATAGTAACATATGCGTAAAGAAAGTCAAGAGTGGAGAAATCTGTAAACAATTGGTAAATGATAAATTCTGGAAAATAAAGTTATTGACTTATGACTTTGGTGAGCGTATACTAACTCCCGTAAGAAAAAACTGATGTACTTTTATTAAGAAAGCAGGTGAGGAAGTATGCCTTTGGCAATGGCACAGACAGGTCAGGAGTTTCCAATCCGTAAAATCGGTGGGAAAGAAGAAACCAGACGCTTTTTGGAGAACCTGGGATTTGTTGTGGGAGGATTCGTAACGGTGGTATCGGAAATTAACGGAGATCTGATTGTGAAGGTCAAAGATTCCCGTGTGGCGATCAGCAGAGAAATGGCAAATAAGATTATGATCTGAGGGAGGAATTTTTTATGATGACACTGAAAGAGGCAAAATGTGGACAGACAGTGAGGGTAGTGAAGATCCATGGGGAAGGAGCTGTCAAGAGAAGAATCATGGATATGGGTATCACGAAAAATACTCAGGTTTATATTCGAAAAGCAGCCCCTCTTGGTGATCCGGTGGAGGTCACAGTCCGTGGATATGAACTTTCTTTGAGAAAAGCAGACGCACAAATGGTGGAAGTACAGTAATATTATTTTTTTTGAGTGTGAGTTAGATTAAACTAAATCAGGTTTGTAATATATAATCAGAAAGAGAGGATCTTTATGAAAGTCAGGATAGCACTTGCAGGAAACCCCAACAGTGGAAAAACCACATTGTTCAATGCATTGACCGGCTCAAACCAGTTTGTGGGAAACTGGCCGGGTGTTACGGTTGAGAAAAAAGAGGGAAAGATTAAAGGTTACACATCAAAGGATGACGAGGCGATTCTGGTAGACCTTCCGGGAATATATTCCCTCTCTCCATATACATTGGAAGAAGTGGTGTCCAGAAATTTTCTGATAGGTGAAAAACCGGATGCGATCATCAATATCATTGATGGTACGAACCTGGAACGAAATCTATATTTAACAACACAGCTTACGGAATTGGGTATTCCGATCATCATTGCAGTTAATATGATGGACCTTGTAAGGAAAAACAAAGAAGAACTGAACATCGACCGTCTTTCCCGGGATATCGGTTGTAAAGTAGTAGAAATATCTGCCTTAAAGGGCCAGGGAATCGACCAGCTGATCCAGCGTGCGGTTGCAATTGCAAGGAGTGGAAAGAATATTCAGCCTGCACATAAATTTGAAGGGTGTGTGGAACATGCCATTGCACACATTGAAGAAGCAATCGCAGGACATGTGGATGCAAGCATGGAACGTTGGTATGCGGTGAAGCTTTTTGAACGGGATGAAAAAGTGAAGGAAAGCCTGAAACTTGATAAAGCCCTTCTGGATCATATAGAAGAAGATATTGTGAGCTGTGAAAAAGAGATGGATGACGATTCAGAAAGCATTATTACCGGAGAACGCTACAACTACATAGGAAGCATAATTGAGGACTGCTATAAGAAGCGGGTAAAAAAGCAGTTATCTGCATCGGATAAAATTGACCGGATCGTGACCAACCGTTTTCTTGCCCTCCCAATCTTTGCTGCGGTTATGTTCCTTGTTTACTATGTATCTGTTACTACAGTGGGTGGTTTTCTGACAGATTGGACCAATGATACCCTGTTTGGAGAATGGTTGATTCCGGGAGCACAGAGTGCTCTTGATTCCATCGACTGTGCACCATGGCTTTCCGGTCTTCTGGTTGATGGTATCTTAAGTGGTGTTGGTGCGGTGCTTGGCTTTGTTCCTCAGATGCTGGTGTTATTTCTCTTCCTTGCCTTCCTGGAGGGCTGCGGCTATATGGCCCGTATTGCATTCATAATGGATCGTATCTTCCGAAAATTTGGACTTTCAGGAAAATCTTTTATCCCTATGCTGATTGGTACCGGATGCGGTGTTCCTGGTATTATGGCCTCCAGAACGATCGAAAATGACAGAGACCGTAAGATGACAATTATGACAACTACATTCATTCCATGTGGAGCAAAACTGCCAATCATCGCATTGATAGCAGGCGCGTTGTTTGATGGAGCACCATGGGTAGCACCCAGTGCCTATTTTGTAGGAATTGCTGCCATTATCTGTTCCGGTATTATCTTAAAGAAAACAAAAATGTTTGCAGGAGATCCTGCCCCGTTTGTAATGGAACTTCCGGCCTATCATTTGCCAACAGTGGGAAATGTACTGAGAAGTACATGGGAACGTGGATGGTCCTTTATCAAGAAAGCGGGTACGATCATTCTTCTTTCCACAATCTTTGTATGGTTTGCCCAGAGCTTTGGATTTGAAGGCGGAAGCTTCAGAATGGTAGAAGATATGAATCACAGTATTCTGGCTGCCATTGGTTCTGCTTTTTGCTGGATCTTTGCTCCTCTTGGATGGGGAAACTGGAAAGCAGCTGTTGCAACCATTACAGGTCTGGTAGCAAAAGAAAATGTAGTTGGAACATTTGGTATTCTTTACGGATTTGGGGAAGTGGCTGAAAATGGCATTGAGATCTGGGGATCGCTTGCAGGTTCCTTTACTCAGGTGGCCGCCTATTCTTTCCTGGTTTTCAACCTTCTGTGTGCACCTTGTTTCGCAGCCATGGGAGCGATCAAACGTGAAATGAACAATCCGAAATGGTTCTGGTTTGCCATCGGATATCAGACATTGCTGGCTTATGCGGTTTCCCTCTGCATCTATCAGATTGGTTCACTGATTACAGCAGGTACATTTGGTGCGGGAACTATTGTTGCATTTTTGCTGATTATTTTGTTTGCTTATTTGATGCTCCGACCGTATAATGAGAGTCAGGAGCTTAGAGTGCCAAAGAGTGTATCCGGTAAATTAAGAGCATAACAGAACGCAGTTTTGAAAGCAGAAATGGAAAGGAGGCATAGTTTTATGGGAACTGTTTTGGTATTGCTTGTACTGATAGCAGTCATCGGAGTGGTAATTCGTAGTATGATAAAGGATAAAAAGGCTGGGAAATCCTTACAGTGTGGACAGGATTGCAAAACCTGCAGTGGGTGCTGCCGGAAAAGACCGGATCAAAGATAAAAGGAATTGATAGTATACAGGTTATTTTTTGATCAGGAGGAAGAAAATGAATGATGTTGAATCTTCGGTAATGGATGCAGTAAATATGGCAGGCTTTGTGGAAATTGAAGTGTCTGCCAAACATGTACATCTGACAGAGCAGGATGTGGAGGTTTTGTTTGGAAAGGGTGCTGTCCTGGAAATGAAACGTCCTCTTTCCCAGCCGGGCCAGTTTCTGAGTGAACAGCGTGTGAAACTGATAGGACCTAAGAAAACTATGGAGCATGTGGCAGTGCTTGGACCTGTCCGTAAAGCTACGCAGGTTGAACTTTCCAGAACGGACTGTGTGGCTCTTGGGATTGATGCGCCTCTGAGAGAGTCCGGTGATATTAAAGGATCCGGGTCTGTCATTATAGAAGGACCCTGTGGTACGCTGGAAGTTAAGGAGGGCGTCATTGTTGCCCACAATCATATTCATGTTACTGAGGAGGATGCCGGAAGGCTGAATCTTAAAGATAAGGATCGTGTGGCTGTACAGGTTTACAGTGATCGTCCGGTGATTTTTAATGATGTGATCATTCGTGTCAGCAGTAAATTCGCATTCAGAATGCACATTGATTTTGATGAAGCTAATGCGGCTGGCATTAAGGGATTTACATTGGGAAGAATCATTCCCAGAATAGGCAGCACCATATAAAACAGAAGACTGCTGGACCAGGGATACGAGTCCCGGTGCAGCAGTCTTCCTATGTTATAACTGGAAATATTCCCGTATGATCTGTGTGGTTGTATTATAGTTATCTGTAACTTCCTTCATGGCTTCATTGGCCTGTGGAGGAATTACATCTGCCTGGGGGCGGAGAATTTCTGTCAGTCTGGATGAGGAAGACGCAAGAGTTCCGAATCCCAGATTCTGGCACACACCTTTCAGTGTATGGGCTGCCCGGAATGCTTCCGCTCTGTTTTGAGCTTCCATTGCATCACAGAGCAAGGAATAGCTGTCATCTTCCAGAAATTTTTTCATAAATTTTTCTATAAAGTCCTGTTTCATCATTCTTCCCAGAACTTCGGAGTAATTACCACCAAGTTTCTGATAACATTCTTCTGTTGTCATATTTTTCCTCCCTTAAAAGTTTAAATTTATAATATATCATATATGTGCTTATTTCAACATCTTTTCTTGAATCATTTCAAAGGATGACATATAATAAAAAGAAGTGAAAAAATGACCGGAAAGGAGAAGCTATGAAAAAGTGGGTGGAAGACTTAAATGTTCTTCGTGAAAGTCTGCGGGATGCGCATATTGGGCAGTGGATGATAGAGATAGACGAAGGAAAAGAACCCAGGCTGTATGCCGATGATACTTTTTTCAGTATGATGGGAATGGATGCTGATGCCTCTCCGGAAGAGGAATTTCGCTTCTGGAATTCCCATGTGGCAAAGAGAGACCGCACCCGCACAGAGATTTATCTTCAGAAAATGATACAGACCGGGCATTCTGAAATAAAGTATGCGTGGCTTCATCCGGATGGAAATGAAATGTATATCCGTTGTGAAGGAAGAAGGGATCCTTCTTATAAGCCTGGAATCCGTCTCAGAGGCAGCCATCAGGATATCAGTGAAATTGTAAATATGCGCAGAGAACTGCTTGACAGGGAGCAGGATTATAAGCAGCTGGATCTGACCAGTAAGAAACAGCAGAATATTCTGAATACCATTCCTGGAGGAGTGGGAGTGGTACGCTATGACGGAAATGGTGTATGGACTCCGGAATTCCTTTCAGAGGGCTTTGCCGCCATGACAGGGATGACTCTGGATCAGGCCTGGGAGCTGTACCGTAAGAATGCTATGAGCGGGGTTCATCCTGATGACGTACCTGAACTTACCCGAGAACTGAATGAATTTATCTCCAGTGACAGGGAAAACATTGAGATGACTTATCGTCTCCGCCGTGGTGATGGCAGTTACTTCTGGGTAAAAAATACTATGACTGTCACAGTGGATGAGAAAGGAGAAAAAAGATCGTACTGCGTTTTCAGCGATATGACCCGTGAAATGGCTGAGCATGAAGCATTAAGCCGCCAGTACCGTGAAAGACTTTCCCAGCATTATCGGGCTACAGGACCGGATGTGCTCATTGTGGGCCACTGTAATATCACTCAGAGTAAAATAGTTGAAATTATTGATTACACAGATTCTTTTCTGATCGAAAAATTTGGAAATGAACGTAATGCCTTCTGCATAGGCCTTTCAGGCCTTGTGGTGGATGAGAAAGAGCGTAAGGAATTTTTGAATTCTTTTCTCAATGATGCTATTTTTGATGCTTATAATTCAGGTAAAACCGAGTTTGATATTACCTGTTTTATCTGTCTTCCCTCAAATAAGCACGAATGTTATGCTCAATTTAAGGAAAAGCTGATGACGGATCCGGATACAGGAGATCTGACCGGTATTATAACAGTAACGGATGTGACAGAGCGGATCATAACGAATAAAACCATGCAGAAACTTTCTATGCTGGAGTGCGATTTTGTGGCGGACGTAGATCTGTATACAGATACTCAGACTATATTATTGTTAACCAGCTTACAATCTGTTTCAGACAAAAGATCCAGCTTTTCTGAGTATAAAGAGAATGCCATAAATACACGAGTGATGTCCAAAGACAGGGATAAGCTAAGCAGCATGCTTGATCCGGATTATATTCTGGAGCAGTTAAGAACAAATGACATTTATTCCTTCATGTATGAAATAAAAGATGAGAACGGACAGATCCGTACGAAGAAACTGACGGTTGCGGCTGTAGATCTGAGGCTGGGAAGAATCTGTCTTGCCCGGGTAGATATGACGAAAGAGCTGGAGACTGAAAGGAATAACCAGATTAAACTGGAGCAGGCATTAAAGCTGAGCAGACAGGCCAGCAAGGCAAAGAGTGAATTTCTGTCTTCTATGAGCCACGATATACGGACTCCAATGAATGCCATTCTGGGTATGACCGAGCTGGCCAGAACTCATATGTATGAACCGGAACGACTTGAGGGATATTTAAATAAAATATTGCTTTCCGGCAAGCATTTGCTGGGACTGATTAATGATATTCTTGATATGAGCAAGATAGAGCAGGGAAGACTGACAATAAATCATGAGGAAGTTTATCTGCCTGATCTTCTGGAAGAGATCAGTGATATGTTTTCTTCTCAGGCCCAGCTTAAAGGCCTTGATTTTACAGTAAAACAGAAAGGGATTTCTATCAGTTGTTTTTATGGGGATCCCCTTCGGGTCAAGCAGATTCTGATCAACCTTGTGGGAAATGCAGTAAAGTTTACATCCGAGGGAGGACAGATCATTCTTGAAGTTCAGGAAATAAAACCTCATCAGTCAGGCCATCGGGTACGGTATCTTTTTATTGTGAAAGATACAGGAGTCGGCATGTCTGAGGAGTTTCTTGTTCACTTATTTGATCCTTTTGTCCGGGGAAGAGACACGGATTATGTGGAAGGAACCGGTCTGGGCATGAGTATTACAAAAGGAATCGTTGATCTTATGGGTGGCACCATAACAGTGGAAAGTGAAGAAAGAAAAGGAAGTACTTTCCGTGTGGAATTGGAATTTGATTATCCTTTACAGAGCACTCCTGCACAACCTGACTTATTAAACAAGAGAGTATCCAGACAGATTCTGGCCGGATACCGTTTTCTGGCAGCGGAGGACAATGAGCTTAATGCAGAAATCCTGGAAGAAATGCTGGGTATGAAAGGAGCAGAAATCTACACTGTAAAAAACGGTGCTCTGGCTGTGGAAGAATTTAAAAATTCCCGTCCAGGTACCTATGACGGTATTCTTATGGATATTCAGATGCCGGAGATGAATGGCTATGATGCTGCAAGAAATATCCGTAATCTGGATCGACCGGATGCTAAGACTATTCCAATTGTAGCTATGACTGCAAATGCCTTTGCAGAAGATGTAAAAGCTGCTTTTGATGCGGGGATGAATGCCCATCTTGCCAAACCTGTGGATATGGAAAGGGCGGCCAGACTGCTGAGAAGTCTGATCAGGAAAAACAGAGGATAAAGAAATGACAAAGAAAAAACTGACTGACAGAAATATTATTTCAACACTTGTTTTAATTCTGTTTATCACAGGATGTTTTATATTTGCATCTTTTTATGTGAATCATAATGCAATGAAGTCATGTTTTAGTACTTTGGACGATGCTGCTTCTCAGGCAGCCAGTGATATCAGACTTCATGTGAAAAATGACAGGGAACAGTTAAATGTGATTGCAGATCTTCTTTCTCAGCATAAGGATATGGACTCAGAAACTGTGAGACGGCATCTTGCTTCTTTCCGCCAGCGTGGATCTCTTTTTGCAGTAGGACTTTTACTGCCGGATAATCAACTGGTTCTGGGCACAGACAGTGGGGATATTTTAGATAACATATTTGATTTTGATACTGAACTTTCCAGACTGCCTTATATTTCCGGTGTGACAGAGGTACCGTCTGATAAAGAAAAAAAGCTTATCTATCAGGCAGTTCCGGTTGAAAAGGATGGAAAGACAGTTGGAATTCTGTATGGCTTTAGTAATCTTAGGGATTTTGCGAACAATATTAATGTAACTGCTTTTGACGGAAATGCCCAGCTCTTTGTGGCAGATGGAAAAACAGGGGATTTTCTCATAGATACATGGCATGATACACTGGGAAATATATGGGATAAGGATATTATGAACCGAAAGGTAAAATCCGGTTATGATTATCAGGCAATGAAAGAGGATTTTACACAAGGTAAATCCGGCCATATTGCTTTCTGGTCAAATACGGCGAAGGAGTATCTGTATTCTTATTATGGACCGGTTGGCGTGGATCAGTGGATGGTTCAGCTTACTGTACCAGAAAGTGTTGCCTTTGCAAGTGCAATACATATCAGAAGGGTTTTGTATTTTGTTGCGGCTGCAGAGATTCTGGCTTTTGTTTTTTATTTTCTGTGGGTGCTATCCAAGGCGCACAGGGATGCGGCCCAAAAGGAACGGCAGCTTGCTCAGTCATATTATATGTATGATGTTCAGCAGACTTTGTTTGATGCACACAAGAACCCATCTTTGATCACGGTTGCTCTTGATAAGGTGGCCAAAATGCTGACATCACAGAACGCATTTCTTATTGAGCTGAACGATGGCAAGGTAAAGGAAGCTTTTTTCTCCAATCTGTCTCAGAGAGACCGGAAAAATCTGCCTGAAGAAAATCAGACCGACTGTGCATTATCCCAGATATTTAAGGATCTGTCTGAGGGAAAAAACATACTTATTTATCCGGAGGATATTTCCAAATTACACAGTGAACAGGATAAGATAAGACTTACAGGATGTGGCATATCCAGCCTGATGCTGGTACCTGTAGCAGAATCTTCCGGTAAACTGACGGGTATACTTGGCGGATGCAATATGAAGAGACACTGGACAGATAATTTACCGCTGGAATGCGTTTCACGTAATTTTATGATGGCATTAAGCAATATTCAATCTTATCGGCAGATCGAGAAGATGGGTATGATCGATATGCTTACGGGACTGCGAAATCGAAACTGCTATGAGCATGCACTGGATAATTATTCTCTGAAAAAACCGGATTCTCTTTGCTGCCTGTATATTGATGCCAATGGTCTTCATGAATTAAATAATACATTAGGCCATGCTGCCGGTGATGAAATGCTTATTTATATTGGCAGTTCTTTAAAAATGATCTTTGGATCTGAGAATACTTATCGGATCGGTGGTGATGAATTTGCTGCTTTCACAACAGATTGTACAAAAGAGGAAATACAGGAGCGGATCGATCGTCTGAATAAACGGATGGACTCTAAGGGATATCACATATCTGTGGGACAGAAATGGCTAAAGGATTCCTTCGATGTAAAGGATATGGTGTCTGCTGCGGAGAGCGATATGTATGAGGCAAAACGCCTGTATTATCAGAATGGCGGTAAACTATCCAAGGCACGGATGATGAATCAGAAGCTGGAGCAGACTCTTCTGGAGAAAAAGGATTCAGATGCGTTCCTTGATATTATCTCCTCCAGATTTATGGGTGTTTATATTGTTGATATGAACAATGATATTGCAAGAGTGATTTATAAGCCTTCCTATTTTTCTGATATTCTGGAGGAGAATCATTATCATTTCATTCCGTCTATGCAGGTATATATACAGACTTTTGTAATTGATCAGGAACAGATGGATTTTATGTCGCTTCTGGACTATGACCGTATCACAGACCGTCTGGTATCAAAAAAAGTGATAAAATATAAATATCAGAAGAAGGATGGTACAAATCTGATCCTTCGCATTTATCCTGCAAAGGATGATGCGCCATCCTGTACTATCTGGATGTTTGAAAAGGATCCTGTTTAAATGATAAAAGAGCACTGAGATATTTGGAGGACAATATAATGGATTACATCAGAATCAACGAAAACAAACTTCACATCGTATTTGGAATCACAGATAAAAATCAGATAAAGCTTCTTCATTTCTCAAAAGCAGAGTTCTGTGAAGACGATCTGTGTAAATTCGGTCCGGAATGTAAAGAAGAAGACCTGGGACGAAAACCCCAGTTTCTGGACGAAGCTTTTCAGCTGGTACAGGTGAATCTGTCCGGATACGACCGCCCTTATGAAAAACATGGTAACAAGCACATTGTAACAGCACCGGGATATCTGCTTACTTATGCGGGAATGGAGGACTGTGAGAACGAACTGGGACGTAAGCTTACCATTTATCAGGAAGACAAAGAGGTTACCCATATCCGTGTGGAGACTGTGATGCAGTTTTACCGTGGAACATCTATAGTCCGTATGTATAATAAAGTGATCAACGAAGGTACACAGGTTCAGACTCTGGAATACCTCTCTTCTTTTTGCTATACAGGAATCGAAAAAGAGGGAAAAAGCAATTCAGATGCAAAAATGCGGATTCGTGTTCCCTTTAACGGATGGCAGAAGGAATTGAGCATTAAAGAATTTACCTTTGGTGATCTGGGACTTGCTCAGACACAGCCGGGAGTTTACCAGCGTACCTCTCAGGTGTTTGAGGTAACCAATACAGGCAACTGGTCAGCGAAGAAGTATCTGCCTTTAGGCTATGTGGAGAATACAGAGGCTCATACCAGCTTATTCTGGCAGATTGAGCATAATGGTTCCTGGCATTATGAAATCGGTGACCAGAATA
The DNA here is from genome assembly GCA_028722515.1 of Clostridia bacterium. Taxonomy (GTDB): domain Bacteria; phylum Bacillota; class Clostridia; order Lachnospirales; family Lachnospiraceae; genus Blautia_A. Next base: position 13,331 of record JAQYGS010000153.1, read on the forward strand.
CACATTTTTATGTGTGTGTCAGCGGCCCAACTGAGGTACAGTCCCACTGGTTTAAGAATCTGGCACCCGGGGAAGCCTTTGAGTCTGTGCCGGTTGCTGTAGGTGTGGCAGGGGATTGCTTTGAGGAGGCACTTGGAGAACTTACCAGATATCGTCGCCTGATCCGCAGGCCGAATCAGGATGATGAGAAGCTTCCTGTTATTTTTAATGACTATATGAACTGTCTTTTTGGAGATCCTACAACTAAGAAAGAGATTCCGCTGATTGATGCGGCAGCGGAATGCGGCTGTGAATATTATGTGATCGATGCCGGCTGGTATGCACCGGGAGAATGGTGGGACAGTGTAGGGGAATGGCAGGAATGCAGGGAACGTTTTCCAAATGGCATAAAAGAGGTTACGGATTATATCCGCAGTAAAGGTATGGTTCCCGGTGTCTGGCTGGAACTGGAGGTAATGGGAATCAATTGTGAGAAGGCAAAGAAAGTTCCGGATGACTGGTTCTTTGTCCGTCATGGAAAAAGAGTATATGACAGAAGCAGGTATCAGCTTGATTTCCGTAACCCCGCAGTTATAGATCATGTAAATGAAGTGATTGACCGGGTGGTAAAAGAATATGGGGTAGGCTATATTAAAATGGACTACAACATTGAACCCGGTATCGGAACGGAGATTAATGCTGACAGCGTGGGACAGGGAATGCTTGAGCATGAAAGAGCATATCTGGCATGGCTTGATGATGTGTTTAAGAGGTATCCTGATCTTGTAATTGAGAATTGTTCAAGTGGTGGACTGAGGATGGATTATGCAATGCTTTCCAGATACAGTATCCAGTCTACTTCTGATCAGGAAGATTACAGGAATTATGCAACCATTGTGGCAAATGAGACAGCAGGTGTCACACCTGAGCAGGCAGCCATCTGGTCTTATCCTATGAGACAGGGAGATAAAGAAGAGGTTATCTACAATATGGTAAATGCCATGTTATCCCGTATTCATCAGAGCGGCCATCTGGCAGAACTTCCCAGAGAACGAGCAGATCTTGTCAAAGAAGGAATTGCCTGCTATAAAAATATCCGCCAGGATATCAGAAAAGCTCTGCCTTTCCTTCCTCTTGATATTGCAGATAATGAGGACCTGTGGGTATGCGGCGGCCTGAAGCTTGACAATAAAGCATATCTTGCCGTGTGGAAGAGAGAAATGGAAGGTAAGAATAATAAGAGACGTCTTCAGGCCGGGACTTTGTGCACAGATACGACTTTATCCATACCTTTGGGAAGTCTTCCCTTTGCAGAAAAAGGTGTGAAGGTTTCCTGCCTGTATCCGGAAAAAGAACCTGTAGATTTTCAGGTTCAGGGAAATATACTGACCGTTAATTTTGATAAACCTGTGATGGCCAGACTTTTTGAAATAAAACCGTTATGACTATGAGGGATAGAGATATGAATTCAAAAATCCATAAATTAGAGAATGGAAGTCTTGCCAGTCCATTGTTCGGGGACTGGCAGGAGTCTCTGCTGTGGTCCTGTATGCAGGGGATTATGGGAGAATTGTATGTGGATGATCCTGTCTGCCCCAGGTCCGTGATGGCTATTCTGGGGGATTTTTCCTACTATGCAGGAGAACCTATGGAAGAACTTGTATTGTTTAAACCCGGATGGCGCACCAGTGACTTTATTATCATGGTTCCACAGAATGATGAATGGGGCAGACTGATTGAGAAATGCTATGGCGATAAGGTAAAGAAAGTATCCAGATATGCCATAAAGAAAGAACCAGGCATTTTTGATGAAGCACATTTGCGAGAAGTGGTCAGCGGCCTTTCAGATGAATATGAACTTCGTATGATGGACGAAGAAATATACGGGAAATGTAAAGCAGAGGAATGGAGCAGAGATTTCGTAAATCAGTTTGAAACTTATGATCTTTTTCATAAAATGGGACT
>JAQYGS010000154.1 GCA_028722515.1 Clostridia bacterium
TACAGTCTGTTGATGGAGTATTGTTGTTATAACAAGGGCAGCTTCTGCCGGAAATTTCTTTTTGGGGACAGGGCTTAGACATTCCGCAAGTACGATTATATGGCCTGCCGTATGAGCGGTTCATCTGATAATTTTCCATGAGCAAATCCTTTCTGTCTGAAACTGTTTACCATATATTTTATGCCTTAATATGGAAAGGGTGTATTTAGTCTGCCAAGAGCTTTTGCAGCCAGATGTACTTCCTCTGGTGTATTATACAGGCCAAAGGAAAAACGAATAGTTCCCTCTGGAAAAGTTCCAAGGGTTTTGTGGGCGCTGGGAGCACAGTGCAATCCAACTCTTGTAAGTATTCCATATTCTTTTTCAAGCTGGTATGCAGCCAGTGCATTATCTATATCCTTCATCTGGACAGATACCACACCAGTACGGCCTTTTGTGTCTTTTTGGCCTATTATTCTTATATGATCCATCCCAGATATTTCGGAAAGAAACTGTTCTGTCAGGGAGAGTTCATGCTGACGGATGGTATCTGTCCCTGTTTCTAAAATGAACTCCAGTGATGCATGTAATCCGGCTATGCCTGGAAGATTCTGAGTTCCGGGTTCCAGACGGTCAGGCAGAAAATCCGGGATTTCCTCTGTATGTGAAATGCTGCCGGTTCCGCCACTGATCAATGGTACAAGTAAACCGGCAAGTTTGTCATTGATAATCAGACCACCGGTTCCCTGAGGACCAAGAAGTCCTTTATGTCCTGTAAAACACAGAGCATCTATGGAACATTCTTCCATATCAACAGGGATAACGCCTGCTGTCTGGGCAGAGTCTACAATAAAGAAAAGGCTATGCTTTTTACAAAATTCCCCCATTTCTTTCAGCGGCATTAATGTTCCACAGACGTTTGAACCATGTGTCATGATAACTGCTTTTGTTTCAGGGCGGAGAAGTTCTTCTGCCTTGCTCAGAATAAGTTCACCTGTTTCAGTACAGGGAATTCTGTCAAAATCTGTTCCTGACTCCTTCATCTGTACCAGGGGACGCATAACAGCGTTATGTTCCATTGAGGAAACCAGAACATGATCTCCCTTTCGTAGCAGGCCTTTAATTACTATATTAAGACTGGTAGTTATATTGGGGGTAAAAACTACATTTTTACAATCTGGAAAGTGAAAAAGCCGGCAGAGCAGCTCCCGGGTCTCATAAACCATTTCCCCTGTTTCAAAAGCAGATGAATAAGTTCCCCGGCTGATATTCATTCCACAGTTAGAAATGAAATCTCCCACTGCTTCTGCAACGGAAGGAGGTTTAGGGTAAGTTGTACTTGCATTGTCCAGATAAATCTGCTTCATATTTAATCCACCTTTTGAGCCTGCAATTCTGCATTCTCTTCTGAAAAAGTCTTCATAATTCCGTCAATAGTTCTGTGAAGATAAGGACGGTATTCAGTTAATGGAACCGGCTGCTGATATAAAATACAGCTGTAACAGGAAGCACCTACCAGTTCAATAATGGTAAAGAGAAGCAGTTCCGGGTTTTGATAGGTTTTTCCATTTTTGGAAAGCATATCAAGATAAGACTGGTAGAAGTGGTAATCTTCATCAGGCATTTTTTCCTCAAATGCACCTTTAAATACACCCCATGCCAGATTCTTGGAAATAAAAAGTAAAAGGGTTCTGTTCTGGTCAAGCTCAGTGAGAATATAATCCACAATAAAATGGACCTGATTTTCAAATCCGGTTACTCCCGATTTTTCAAGAGCCTCATGGGCATGAAAAAAAAGTTCTCCCGTCTTGTGTGACACCAGCTTATTCCGGATATCATATTTATCTTTAAAATAGAGATAAAAGGTTCCCTTGGCAACACCTGCTTTATCTACAATATCAGAAATTGTTGTCTTTGCCAGTCCTTTAGTTGTAAAAAGTTCAAAAGCAGTATTAAATAAGGCCTCTTTTTTTTTCTTTTTGTTTGTTTCCAGTTTTCCCATTATGACACCTCCCTGCTTTTCTTTTGATAATCTTATTTTAGTCAAAAATGACTATAAGTCAATAATTTTTTTCCAAAAAAAAGTGGAGCATATGGGATTTGAACCCACGACCTCCACAATGCGAATGTGATGCGCTCCCAACTGCGCTAATGCCCCATGAAAAAATGGAAGCAAGGAGGCTCGAACTCCTGACCTCTCGCGTGTGAGGCGAACGCTCATCCCAGCTGAGCTATGCTTCCATATAAATTATTATAACACTGTGCATTAAAAAATCAACTGTAAATATGGGAGAATATTAATTTAAAATAAATAATTTAAATTTATTGTTGACTATTAGTCATTTTTGGTATATAACATTCCTTGAAATTAAAAATGACTATTGGTCATAGAATGAATAATATCAAATAAGGAAGAAGGAGAACAGAATGGCTAAAGTAGGAAAATGGATTGCAAAGCATAAGATCCTTATCATTATAATAAGCTTTGCATTACTTATCCCGTCGTACTTTGGTATGGTAGCAACCAGAATCAATTATGATGTGCTGAGCTATCTTCCGGAATCACTGGAAACAGTGAAAGGACAGGATATTATGGTTGATGAGTTTGGCATGGGAGCCTTTTCCATGATCGTTGTGGAAGATATGGACTTGAAAGATGTGGCCGCCCTGAAACAAAAAATTGAAAATGTGAATCACGTGGAGAAGGTTCTGTGGTATGACAGCGTGATGGATCTTTCTGTTCCGGTGGAGATGCTGCCGAAGGATTTAAGAGAAGCGTTTTTCAATGGTAATGCAACCATGATGATCGCATTATTAGATGATACTACATCATCCGATTCATCAATGGATGCAGTTACACAGATACGTAAGATTACATCAGAAAATTGTTTTATCAGTGGAATGACAGGTATTGTTACAGATATTAAACAGCTTGCATTACATGAGATGCCTATTTATGTTGTCATAGCCGGAATTTGTTCTTTGATTGTTTTGCTTCTTGCCATGGACTCTCTGGTAGTGCCTCTTCTGTTCCTGCTCAGTATAGGTATGGCAGTAATCTATAATCTGGGTACAAACATATTTCTTGGAGAAATATCGTATATTACCAAGGCTCTGACCGCAGTTCTTCAGCTCGGCGTGACAATGGATTATTCCATTTTTCTGCTGAACAGTTATGAGGAAAATAAAAATAAATATCCGGATGACAGGGAAACGGCTATGGCTCATGCAATCGCTGCAACATTTAAATCAGTGATTGGAAGTTCCATTACTACGGTAGCTGGTTTCTTTGCACTGTGTTTTATGACGTTTGCTCTTGGACGTGACATGGGAATTGTTATGGCAAAGGGAGTATTAATCGGAGTAGTTTGCTGCGTTACATTCCTGCCGGCTATGGTTCTTACCTTTGATAAGGCAATTGAAAAAACAAAACATAAACCTTTGATACCAAGCCTTGACAAAGCTTCTGCATTTATTACAAAACATTATAAAGTATGGCTGATCGTTTTTCTGGTTATGCTTTTCCCGGCAATTTACGGAAACAGTCATTTGCAGAACTATTATAATATCGACAGATCTCTTCCACAGACTCTGGACAGTAATGTGGCTAATAAAAAGCTTCAGGATACTTTTGATATGAGTAATATTCATATGATCCTTCTGAAAAAAGGTATGACTTCTCAGGAAAAAGGAGAAATGCTGGATCAGATCAAGGATGTAGATGGTGTCCGCTGGGCACTGGGAATGGATTCCTTTGTAGGTCCTGCTTTTCCTGATACTATGATCCCTGAAGATGTAAAAAATATGCTGGAGAGCGATGAGTATGAACTTCAGTTTGTCTGTTCCAGATATAAAACAGCAACAGAAGAGGTTAATAAACAGATCGATGAAATTCAGAAGATTGTGAAAAAATACAGCCCCGGTTCCATGGTTATTGGTGAAGCACCTTTGACGAAAGACCTGGAAGATGTTACGGAAGTGGATCTGAAAACTGTAAATATCGTTTCTATCCTTGCCATATTTATCATCATAATGATCGTATTTAAATCAATTTCCCTGCCGTTTATTCTTGTTGCGGTTATCGAATTTGCCATTTTTGTAAATATGGCAGTGCCTTTCTATCAGGGAAAGGAAGTTGTTTTTGTTGCAAGTATTGT
>JAQYGS010000155.1 GCA_028722515.1 Clostridia bacterium
AACCGGGTAAGCTCCTGATTTCCTCTGTCAAATTCCTGTACCGCTTCTTTTTCACGGCAAAAAGCCCGGATCACACGAACACCCGTTAGGTTTTCCCTGGTCAGCCTTGTAACACAGTCCAGTTTTCCCTGAACTTTTTTGAACAGAGGAATACTGACATACATTATAATAAATACAACGAGAAACAGTATGGGAATAGCCACTGCAAAAACAAGGGCACAGCGGACGTTGATGGTAAAGGCCATGACCATGGATCCAAGAACGATGAAAGGACTGCGCAGCAGCAGTCGAAGCCCCATGTTCAGACCATTCTGAACCTGATTAATGTCATCTGTCAGTCTTGTGATCAGTGTATCTGTACCAAGAGTATCTATCTCTGAGAAAGACAGACGCTGAATGTGATCAAAAACAATCTGCCTTAATTTAGCAGCAAATCCTACGCTTGCCTTTGCTGCAAAAAACTGAGCGGTTACACTGGATAAAAGCCCCAGAGCCGCCATCAGGATGAGAATAAAAAATCTCTGGATGATATATTTGCTGTTGTGATGTGCGATACCTACATCAATGATCTGAGCTACTACAATTGGGACCAGAAGATCAAATATAACTTCCAGAAATTTAAAGAAAGGCGCCAGTATGGATTCTTTTTTGTAATTTTTCAGATATACTGCCAGTGAGCGCATTTTTTAAATACCTCCGTTTCTTTTGTTTAAGGTTATTTTTTCCCCATTTGACAAACTATATTATACTCTTGTACAATGTAATATGTATAATATTGTTTTTAGGGTATCATAATATAAATTCTATATAAACAAAGGTGAATATATGGAAATAAAACAATTGGAATATTTCAGGCAGATTGCCAGTACAGGAAGCATCAATGAAGCGGCCAGAAGGCTGAATATGTCCCAGCCTCCCCTGAGTTATCAGATGAAGCAGCTGGAAGAGGAGCTTCAGGTTACGCTTTTTGAACGGACAAGAACAGGTGTCATTTTAACAGAAGCAGGCAAACTTCTTTATGAGCGTTCAGAAAACCTTCTGGATTACATACATTCAACAGAGCTTGAGGTGGCAAAGGCGGGGAAGAAACAGGTACTTCGTATTGGGATTACTCCTACTACTGTCAGTACGATCATGCCTTACATTTCAGAATTTTCAAAAAAAAATCCTGACGTTAATTTTGAAGTTCGTGATGGAATTACATATGTATTGTATAATTATCTTATGGATGGGATTATTGATATTTCTGTAGCCAGGACACCAATCAGGCTGGAAGGAGCACAGTCACTGGTACTGGGAGAAGAACCTATGATTGCAGTTTATCCATCGGGGACTTGCTGCGGAAAAAATAACAGGATACATCTTGAAGATCTGGTACACAGTCCACTGATTCTGTACAGACGGTATGAGGAATTGATCATGAATGCTTTTTCTGCCCGTAATCTCCATCCTAACATACTCTGCATCTGCGATGATCCAAGAGACGGACTGGAGTGGGTAAAAGAAGGGCTGGCTGTGGCAGTTTTTCCTCAGTCAATGAAAGAGATATGCCAAGGCTTGAAGAAAGGATTGAAGATCAGACTTCTGAATGAGAAAGCTCTGAAAACAAAAATTCTTCTTATATGGAAAAAAGGAAAGAAACCGTCCAGGCTGGTACAGAGCTTCCTTGATATCTGCAGTCAGGCAGAGGAAAAACATAACTGAAAGAGTATACCATCAGAAAACAAGGTAATAATAACCAGAGAAAAATAAAATATATCCGGAGGAAAATAAATTGAAAGAATTTCACTATACAATTACAGACCAGGATGGAATTCATGCCCGTCCTGCAGGAGAACTGGTTAAATTAGTAAAAGGTTTTACATCCTCAGTTACTTTAGATAAGAGTGGCAGAAAAGCAGACTGCAGCAGGCTTCTGGCATTGATGGGACTGGGAGTGAAAAAAGGAGATGAAGTAACCTTTATATTTGAAGGGGAAGATGAGGATGCGGCATATGATGCGGTCAGCAGTTTCCTGAAGGAAAAACTCTGACTGTAAAAGGAAGGAGGATATTATGAAATTTGCGCATATTGCAGATCTTCACATTGGGAAAAGAATTTATGATTTTTCCATGCTGGATGATCAGAAATATATCTTAAACCAGATGCTGGATATTTTTTGCCGGCATCAGGTGGACGGCATTTTGATCGCCGGAGATATTTATGATAAAACAGTGCCCTCTGCAGAAGCAGTACAATTATTTGACTGGTTTCTGACCCAGCTGGCCCAAAAAAAATTTCCGGTATATATGATTAGTGGAAATCACGATTCTCCGGAAAGATTGTCTTTTGGATCCGGACTTTTTGAGAACAGTAATATATATATTTCCGGGATTTACGATGGGGAAGTAAAAAAAGTTACCGTACAGGATAGGTACGGGGCTGTACATATCTATCTTTTGCCTTTCCTGAAACCGGCAGCAGTCCGCCATACGCTGGACAGGGAGGATATCAATACGTATCAGGAGGGGGTAGAGGCTGCCCTTTCAAAAATCAGCCTTGAAGTTAAGGACAGAAATATACTTGTGGCACATCAGTTTGTGACAGGGGCAGGGAGAAGTGATTCAGAAGAAGTATCCGTTGGCGGAGTTGATAATGTGGATGGTGAATTATTCAGGGAATTTGATTATGTGGCATTGGGGCATATCCACAGACCTCAGCATGTGGGGAGAGAAGAGCTTAGGTACAGCGGAACTCCTTTGAAATATTCATTTTCAGAGGCCAGCCAGGAAAAATCCGTAACCATCGTGGAACTGAAAGAGAAAGGAAATGTCGAGGTATCTGCTGTTCCTCTTATTCCTGCAAGAGATATGCGTAAATTAAAAGGCACCTATATGGAAGTTACATCCAGGGATGCCTATACACCGGAGAATAAATATGATTATCTTCAGATTATTTTGACAGATGATGAAGAGGTACCGGGCGCAATGGAAAAACTTCGAACCATATATCCTAACCTGATGTGTCTGGAATATGATAACAGAAGAACAAGAGAAAACAGGCAGATCTCAGACTTTGAACAGCAGGAGAACAAGTCGGAAATGGAGCTTTTCCAGGAGTTCTATGAACTTTTAAATAATGAACCTCTCAAAGAGGAACAAAAGGAATTTATGGAAGGGCTTATTCAGAATCTGAAGGAGGACACAATATGAGGCCATTGAAGCTTGTTTTATCGGCATTTGGCCCCTATGCCAGTGAAACAGTCATTGATTTTACAAAACTTGGGAATCAGGGGCTTTTCCTTGTGACCGGAGATACGGGCGCAGGCAAAACCACTATTTTTGACGGAATTACTTTTGCATTGTACGGTGAAACAAGCGGAGGAATCCGGGAGGCTTCTATGTTAAGAAGTAAATATGCTGATCCTCTGGTGCCTACATATGCGGAGTTTACTTTTCTGTACAGAGACAGGAAATATACGGTAAAAAGAAGTCCTGACTATGAACGCCCCAAAGCCAGGGGGACGGGTATGACTCTCCAGAAAGGAGAAGCATTGCTTACCTTTTATGATGGCAGAAATCCCGTTACAAAAGTTAAGGATGTAAATCAGGCAGTGACAGAACTGATCGGACTTGATATGAAGCAGTTTTCCCAGATTGCTATGATCGCTCAGGGAGATTTCCGAAAGCTTCTTCTGGCTGATACGGAAGAAAGAAGCAATATTTTCCGGAAGCTTTTTCACACAGATATCTATAAAATCATTCAGGAAAAACTTAAAGCTGAGGCAGGAAGCCTGGACAGAGAATACAGAGAGCTGCTTCGCAGTATCTGCCAGTACACAAAGCAGGTGAAATATGAAAAAACAGATCCTCTGGGAGAACAGTGGGAAAACCTGTGCAGAAGTGGTTTTGAAGGAAATATGCAAGAGGGTATGGAAATTCTTGAACAGTTCCTTAAGAAAGGTCAGGAGCACCTTGACCTTTTGTCTGTCCGCAGAAAAGAAAATGAGAAACAGCTTGCAGACGTGAACCAGCTTCTTGGCAGAATACATAAGGAACAGGAAGCAAAAGAACACCTGGCTAAGGCGCAGAAAGAACAGGAAGAATTAAAACCAGCTCTTAAATCTGCACGGGAAGAGGTTAAACTGGCAGAAGGTGAGCAGGATAAAATTCAGGAGTATCTTATTTCTGTTGAAAAATTTAAGGACAGATTGAAGAAATATGAGATACTTGATAATCTGGATCGAGAAATTATAAGGCTTTCCAATGATCTGACAGAAAAACAGACAGAAAAACAAAGAACAGAGAAAGAAATTAAGAAAGCTAAGGAGTTAATCTCACGTTCACAGGAAGAACTGTCCTCTCTTATAAATATTGAACAGGAGATAACCAGATCAGAATTTCAGAAACAAAGAACAGAGGAGTTATATAACAGTATTTATAAAGATGTCAAAAATCTGGAATTCCTGGAAAAGGAGTGTAAAAAATTAAGGGAAAGTCTGGAAAAAGCAGAAAAGATCAGACAGAATACAGAAGATGAGATAAGAAAACAGGAAGAAAATCTACAGCCTCTTTCGGAACTTGAAATAAGGGAAAAAGAGCTTACTTATCATCAGCAGCAGAATAGTACAATAAAAGAAAAGCTTGAAGAATACGCTTATCTCTTAAAAAACTGCAGGAAAAAACAGATAGAATATGCTCATGCATCCCGGAAATTAACTCAGGAGAAAGAAATTTTATTGAAGCAGGAGAAATTCTACCTGGATGCCCAGGCGGGAGTTCTTGCAGGTAATCTTAAAGATGGAGTTCCCTGCCCTGTGTGCGGTGCCATTCATCACCCGGATCCTGCCCAGATGCCAGCATATGCACCTTCCAGAGAAGAACTGGATCAAAAGAAAGCGGAAACAGGAAATCTGGAAAAAGAAACTTCTGATCTAAGCATGAAGGCGGCATCCGCACTCAGCCTTATGAAGCGTTCAGGTGAGGAACTGGGAAAAATTTTTGCAGAGAATTTTAATCTTCAGCTGTCCTCTGATCCAGATCTGGGAGCAAAGCAAATGCAGGAGTGTCTTCAGGCAGCATTAAAGGAAAACGATAAGAAATTACAGGATATAAGAGGAAAGATAGCAGAATTAAAGCACTTAAAAGAAAAAAGCAGCGAGAACCAGAGTCTCCTTGAGAAATACAGAAACCAGCTCATGGTTCTTCAGGCCAATTATGAAAAAAGAAAGAGCCAGCAGGAGAATATTGAGGAACACCTGGCAGAAACGCTGAATGCTTCGGAATTCCAATGGTTGCAAAAGGAAGGCAAGACTCTTCCTGGGCAGGCAGGGGAAGCAGAACACTGGATAAATTCAGAACTGGTGAATATAGGAAACAGTCTTAATGCTCTGACAGAAAAACGGAACCGGAAAAAATATCTTGAAGAATGCCTTTCCTCAGGAGAGAATCAATTAAAATCCCTGGAAATAAAAGTAAATGAGGCTTCCAATCAGATTGCTGCGGGAAAAGCCAAATGTGACCAGCTTTCCATTCAGAAAAAAGAAATCCTGCAGGAAACGCAAGGAGAGACAAAGGAGCAGCTTAAGTCCCGAATACGTAAGATAACAGAAGAGAAAAGCAGACTGGAAAATCATTTCAGAAAAGTTACAGAGTCTTACGAAAATCTCAGGAAACGTATGACAGAAATCAGTTCCGTAATAGAAACTCTTCAAGCACAGATTAAGGAATCCCAGTCTTCTGATGTGGATAAATTAACTGAAAAAAGGCTGCTTCTTCAGAAAGAGAAAGAACAGCTATCTCTTGAATGGGACAATATTTATGCATATAATGAAATAAACAGAGATATGTACCATAACATAAAAAAACGCCGGCAGGAACTGCTCACCACGGAAAAAAGGTGGAAATGGATGAAAGCATTATCTGATACTGCCAATGGAACTATCACCGGAAAAGAAAAGATTATGCTGGAAACATATGTGCAAATGCATTATTTTGACAGAATACTGGCAAGGGCAAATGTACGGCTCATGACCATGAGCAGTGGACAGTATGAACTGACAAGGCGAAAAGATCCAGGGAAAAAATCCGGGAAAAGTGGACTTGAACTGGATGTAGTAGATCATTACAATGGAACGGTAAGGAGTGTAAAAACATTATCAGGAGGAGAAACTTTTCAGGCTTCTCTTTCCCTTGCACTGGGACTTTCCGATGAGATCCAGTCCTCCTGTGGCGGGATACAGCTGGATACAATGTTTGTAGATGAAGGGTTTGGCTCTCTGGATGAAGAGGCATTGAATCAGGCTGTAAAAGCACTTAAGGATTTAAGTCAGGGAAACCGGCTGGTTGGTATTATCTCCCATGTATCTGAACTAAAGGACAGAATAGACAGGAAAATAATCGTTACCAAAAAAAGAAATACAGAAGGAATCGGAAGCAGTGTTATAATAGAGGTATAAGTGATGTTGTGGTCAAAAGATGCTATACGCAAGACAGATTAAGGAGGAAATGTGAAATGGGTTTGATAAGAGCTTCAGCCGGTGCAGCAGGCGGCACACTGGCGGATCAGTGGAAGGAATTTTTTTACTGTGATTCTATGGATAAGGATGTTCTGGCTGTAAAAGGGCAGAAGAAGGTAAGCAGACGTTCCTCAAACAGACGGGGAAATGACAATATTATTTCCAGTGGATCCCAGATTGCAGTGGCAGACGGACAGTGTATGATCATTGTTGAACAGGGTAAAGTGGTGGAAGTATGTTCAGAGCCGGGAGAGTTCACCTATGATTCATCGACAGAACCCAGTATCTTTACAGGAAATCTTAATGATGGAATTGAAAAAACTTTTGAAACCATCAGAAAACGATTTTCATTTGGAGGAGATACAGGCAAGGATCAAAGGGTATATTATTTTAATACAAAAGAGCTTACAGACAATAAATTCGGAACAGCCAATCCCATTCCTTTCCGTGTTGCAGACAGTAATATCGGTCTTGATATTGATGTTTCGGTAAGATGCAATGGTGTTTATTCCTACAGGATCGTGGATCCTCTGCTGTTTTATACAAATGTTTGTGGGAATTTTGAACAGCAGTTTGACAGAGAAGAGATAGAGAGCCAGCTGAAAACAGAATTCATCAGTGCCCTTCAGCCTGCTTTTGCGAAAATATCAGAGCTGGGAATCCGGCCAAGTGCCATTCCCAGGCATGTGCAGGAACTGTGTGACGCAATGAATGAGGCACTGACACGTAAATGGCAGCAGACCAGAGGTCTGGCAATAGTTTCCATTGCCATGAATCCTGTTACTCTTTCTGAAGAGGATGCCCAGATGATTAAAGAAGCTCAGAGGAATGCTATCTTACGTGATCCGTCTATGGCGGCGGCTGTGCTTGCGGGAGCTCAGGCAGATGCCATGAAAGCGGCAGCATCCAATCCTGCAGGTGCTATGGCAGGTTTTATGGGAATGGGTATGGCAAGTCAGGCAGGCGGTGCCAATGTGCAGAACCTGTTTCAGATGGGAGCTGCAAAGAATAGCCAGGGAGTAAATCCACAGATGCCCCAGACAGAATGGACATGCAGCTGTGGTACGGTTAACAAGGGAAAATTCTGTTCGGAATGTGGGAAACCAAGACCATAAGGAGACAGAAAATATGGGGGAATTGAAGGAATATAAGTGTCCTGCCTGTGGCGGAGCTGTCCGGTTTGACAGTCATACCCAGAAAATGAAGTGTCCATACTGCGACACGGAATTTGATGTGGAAGCCATTAAGGAATATGATGAACAGCTGGAAAAAGATAAAGAAAAGAAGGATGATTTTTCCGGATGGCAGACTGATGCAGGAAGCCAGTGGGAAGAGGGGGAAACGGACACAATACATGTCTATACCTGTCAGTCCTGCGGTGGAGAGATCATTGCTGATGACAATACGGGAGCCTCTGTCTGTCCATTTTGCGGCAATCCGGTGATCATAAAGGACCGGTTTGAAGGAAGCCTGAAACCGGATTGTGTAATTCCTTTTAAACTGGATAAAAAACAGGCCAAATCAGCCTATTACCAATATATAAAAGGGAAACCACTTCTTCCAAGAGTATTTAAAAATGAAAATCATATTGATGCAATTAAAGGAATTTATGTTCCCTTCTGGCTTTTTGACGGGGATGTGGATGCCGATATCCGATACAGGGCAACCAGAGTAAGGGTCTGGAGTGACAGTAAGTATGATTATACGCAGACCAGCTATTATTCTCTGGAAAGAAGAGGAAATATGTCATTTTCTGCTGTACCTGTGGATGGTTCAGAAAAAATGGAAGATGCTCTTATGGAATCGCTGGAACCTTTCCACATGGAAGAAGCTGTTGATTTTAAGACAGCATATCTGTCAGGATACCTTGCAGATAAATATGATGTGGATGAACAGCAAAGTGAACAGCGTGCCCGTACCCGGATGAAGATAAGTGCAGAGGAAGTGCTGGGAAATACAGTTGCGGGTTACGCATCGTCAGTTCCCGAAAGCAGCTGTATTCACGTAACCGGAGGAAAGGCACAATATGCTCTTTATCCTGTGTGGATACTGAATACTACCTGGAAAGGGAAAAGCTATCTCTTTGCCATGAACGGACAGACAGGAAAGATGACAGGTAATCTGCCTGTGGATAATGGACTTTATGCCAAATGGCTTCTGGGACTTACCGGAATATTTTCAGCCATATCTTTTCTTATTCTTTTCCTTTTTTCACTTGCAGGTATCTGATCATGGAGGTAGGAAATGAAAATTAAGAAGAGAATTTTACCTGTTATTCTATCAGTATTTTTGCTCATGGCATTTATCTGTCCCGTCTTCGCAGGAGAGAGTATTTCAAGAGTGGTTGACAGTGCAGATATCCTGAATGACACAGAGGAAGAGAAACTCAGGGATAAACTGAATGAAATCAGTGAAAAATATCAATGTGATGTATCTGTTGTGACGGAAGCGTCCATTAATGGACAGGACCCTCAGGACTATGCAGACGATTATTTTGATTATTTTGGATATGGTATGGGAGAAGATAAAAGCGGGATTCTTCTCCTGGTGACCATGGAAGAGAGAAAATGGCAGATTTCCACTCACGGGAGTGCGATCGATATATTTTCAGAAAGCCGTCTGCAGGAAATTTCAGACAGTTTTATTTCTGACCTGTCTGATGGGGATTATTACGAAGCATTTAAAAAATATGCCAGAGGATGCGAAGATTACCTTTCAGGGAAAAACCACACCGGGGGAAATAACTGGGGAATGAGAATCCTCATTTCTCTTGGAGTTGGATTTATCTGTGCACTGATCGTATCGGGAGTTATGAGAAGCCAGATGAAAACAGTAAGGATGAATCCGGATGCCCGTGATTACCTGAAAGAAGGAAGTCTTCAGGTTACAAAAAGCCGTGACCTGTATTTGTACAGTCAGGTAATAAGAACCGAGAAGCCTAAAGCAGATTCCTCAGGCAGTATACATACAAGTTCTTCGGGACAGACTCATGGAGGATCCGGGGGATCCTTTTAGTTGAAATAACGGCACTGTTATTGAAAAGTCATTAGTTGTATGATATGATATGTAAGCTAAACCAGATAAAATGAAAGAGGATATTCAATGGACGATAAACAGGAGTATCTCCTGAAATTATTTAAGGAAATAGATGCGATATGCAAGAAACACCATTTAAGATATGTGCTGGCAGGAGGAAGCCTGATCGGTGCCATTCGTCATGAAGGATTTATTCCCTGGGATGATGATATGGATCTGTATATGCCCAGAGATGACTGGAATAGATTTGTGGAGATTTCAAAGAATGAGCTTCCGCCTGACAGGGCTGTACAGTGTGTTGATGTTGACCGAAATTATACGAATACATTTCCAAGGTATGCTTCCACAGATACCTGCGCAATTCACAGGCATCAGATCATAGGCAATGATAAGGCCGGTGAGATTATAGACGTTCTTACTCTGGATCCCATTCCACCGGATGACAGAGAATACGAGAAATACAGAACCCATATGATGATTTATTCGGATCTTGTGAATATATCCTTTGTATACAGTGGAAGATTCGAGGTCCCGGTGCATTTATATATAAAATATCTTCTGATGTATCTGTTCCTTGGAAGGGACAGAACACTGAAGAAGCTGGAAAAGATAATGTTTTCCTATAAAGAAGAGGATTGCACAAGATATGCCATGAGATGGGGAGGCTGTCCTTTTCTGTTTGATAAGGATATGATGTTTCCTGTAAAATACGGGAAATTTGAGGGCGTAGATGCCATGATCCCAGCCAAGACCAGTGATTATCTGATCTGGCATTATGGAGATGAATGGTCCTACATTCCTCCCAACACAGAGAGAGAATCTCATGATGCAGTTGAATGTCCTGGTATTAACTACGAAGAATTCCGAAAGGAATATATGCCTGGGATCAACAAATTCCGTCTGCGTGTCAGCGCAGTGAAACGGAAAATATATTCCATAGCAAAAGCAAAAAGCTCTCACAGAACAGCATTGAAAAGAAGGAAGCTTCTTGGAGAGTTTACAGTGATGGATCTGAAAAAGAGAATTCTTGAAAGCTCTTGCCCTATTCAGGAGTTGGTCAGAAAAAAAGATTATTCTGCTCTTTCAGATATTTTTCAGGAATATTTCCGGGTTCAGCTCAGCGCTGATTTTATTGGAAGGGAAGATTCTTTTCACATTTTTGCTTTTTATCATCCTACTCTTCTGGAAGTGGATGATGAGATTTTCAGCGCTGCAATGCTGACTCTTATGAATACAGAGAGAATTTCCAAAGCGTACCGCATGCTTCAGGTCCGCGAGAATCTGTCATCTCTTACGGAAGAAATGGTACAACTCAAAAAGGATATTGAACTGTTCAGGCAGGGAGCAGGCTGTTATGAAGCAGGAGAGATGGGAGAAGGAGAACAGATCGCAGACAGTCTTCTGGAAAAGTATCCGGATAACCCTTCTTTTATGAAATTTAAGATCCGCTTTGTAATGGAGCAGGCCAGGAGTAATAAAAAACCTGAGATGGCAGAATCATATCTTGCCAGATGCCTGGACCTGTATCCGGAAGATGGCTATTTCCTGAAATATAAAGGGGATCTGCTGTGGATGAAAGGGCAGTGCCTGGACGCTCTTAATCTGTATGCTAAGGCCAGGGAGACCACAAATAACGGAATCACACATCTTGAAATAGATAAGTTTCTGCAGGAATATAAAATGCCTGCTCTTCATACATGCCAGAGCCTAGCTGAGAATCGTGAATATGAAGAAGCCGAAAAGCTTGCTGTACTATGGAGTAGGCTTTTGCCCAGGGATCATATGACAGAAGCATATTACTATCTGGTGAAGGCAATGGGTACAGAAAAGGAAAATGCAGAAGAATTATATGCAGAAATACTGGATCATATTAAAAATATGGAACCCGACTCAGAGGATGATGAGGATAGAATTTCAGAACTCTATACCCAGGCTCTTTCATATCTCTGGGAAAAACAGGGATATGAAAGGAAACTGGCAGATATTAAAGCCAGACTGGATATGACAGATGATATGACAGAACTGAAAAATCTGGAAAAAAGAGTGGAGAAGTCCTGCATAGAATCTGATAAGGAAAAAGCGGGAAAAGTTCTGGGAGAAATCCTTATGAAGCAGGGAAGAACCCAGGAAGCCCTAAGAAATGGAGTTTGGGAAGTTGAATAGAGAACAG
>JAQYGS010000156.1 GCA_028722515.1 Clostridia bacterium
CTCAGGGCAGAGCCCTGTGCCCCCGGAGGGCCTTCCGTCTTATATATTTGCATTTTTCAAGGTTCATTTGAGCCTATTTTTTCTGCTCAATTTTTTTTCATAGATTACTTGACACTACCTTCGTATTTGATACTCATTTTAACACGAAAAGTGTAACCGAACCGTAACTTTCAGGGAGATGTTTACAAAAAAAAGTATAAAAAACGCATTTTCTGCATTTTTTATACTTTAAAAGATTTTTTTATATTATTCAGCTGTGCAACCCTTTCCTCTGCCCAGGAGTATTCTCTTAAATATTCTCCGTTATAAATTCGTACTACTCTCTCATCTCCCGCCAGAAACCGATACAGATCGCATTCCACTTTCTCTTCCAGAAGAAATTTCCTTCTTCCTTCTGCGGCAATAATATCATCGATTCCCTTTTCTCTTAAAAAATCCAGAAGACGTTTGAATGTCATTCTGCACAGAGATTTGGATTTTTCATCATCCAGTCTTTCAGGCCAGAGACAGGAGATTATTTCTCCTGTACTCACTCCCGCCTTGCCTCTGTCTACCATAAGAGCAAGAAGCTCTTCTGTTTTTGCCCTGGAAAGAGAAAGTCTCTCTCCATCAACAGTGACTGCAAAATCAGGAATCGTCTGAATACTTACCCTTTTTCTGGAAACAGGACGTATTCTTGATACCTTGTTCAATTCCCTGAGTACATCCTGTCTGTCGTAAGGTTTAAGAAGATATCCTATGGCATTTACTCCAAATGCCTGAAATGCATATTTATCATAGGCAGTTATAAAAACAATGCTGATATTTTCATCTATCTTTGTCAGCTTCTCTGCCATCTCAAGACCACTTACCGGTTCCATTTCAATATCAAGAAATGCAACATCAACTACATGATTCTTCGCCCATTCCAGAGCATCTTTCCCATTCTGGAAAAGGTGAAGTTCATCTACTTCCGGAAATTTCTGTACGGTAAAACGAAAATTTTCCAAAGCCGGTTTTTCATCATCTACGCAGATAACCTTCATTCTTTCTCCTTTATCTGATCACATGGTATGGTAATCGTTACTTTTGTACCTTCTCCAGATCTGCTTTCCAGATCCAGCCTTCCTTTGACCATGTATTTTAAACGAAACTTCACATTTTCAAGACCTACGCTTCCTTTGTCGCCATCTGTGTGAGTATCATAGCCCACACCGTCATCTGTAATGGTTATGAGTATATTACTGCCCTCCTGCCTGGTACACAGCTCAATAGTTCCTCCTTCTTCTTTTGGGAGAAGACCATGTTTAATGGAGTTTTCCACCACAGGCTGCAGAATAAGAGATGGAAGTCGGAAATCTTTCACTTCCAGATGTTCAGTAAACCTGATCTTATCTTCGAAACGCACCTGCTCCAGAATCACAAAATCTTCAAGGTGTTCCAGTGCCTTTTCAAAAGAAACCAGTTTATCTTCTTCAAGGATATCTATATTATTTCTCAGGTATCTTGCAAAACGAACCACTGTTTCGTCTGCTTTCTCCGGATCATATTTGCACATACCACTGATGGCATTGAGAACATTAAAAATAAAATGGGTACGTATCTGGCTCATGGCAAGGACAACCCTGTTATTTTTCAGTTCCCCCTCCAGCCTTTTTGCTTTTATGGAATTTTGGTAGCTGATGGGAATAGTGACTGCTATTTTTACAAGGTGGAAAATAAAGAACAAAAGGAAAAAGCTTTTTAGAAATAGACCGTTTTTCCACCAGCCTGTGAAAAAGTTCAGAATCTCTGCTATCACTGCCATAAGCATAATTCCAAGGAAAATAACTGTACTGGATACCTTCTTGTCTCTTCTGATCTGTCCCACGCAGCAGACAAACAGACATGCAGATACTGCCGCAGTTCCAATAAACCAGAAAGGGAGAATATCATAGAGAATTATCTTTTTCATAAGGACAGGAACCAGAACAGTCACAGTCCACAATCCAAGAACAACTGTGCCTGTCTGTGCTGCTTTAAGAAACGTACCGGATAGATTATTACATACACAAATACTCAGTTCCAGTGCTGCTATCATAAGGCAAAGAATACAGCCGTAAGTATTAAAAATAATAAGATTATTTCTCAGAGAAATATCCGTAATATCCAGAAAAGCATACCCTGTCATAAACAAAGAGAAGAATCCCAGATTAAGAAGGAATCCTCCCTGAGGAATATGAAGAAGTATAAATCCTATTCCCAGGCCTGCCAGTGCCAGTGCAAACACCAGAACAAATATCCACACTGCCCAGAAAGGTCTTGTATAGCTTCCGAGCCAATCTTTAAAAAATGACTGATTCCCTGTATATATAGATTTCAGAAATTCCCTGTAAGCATCTCTTCTGCCATAATTATGAGAGTTATGAAGATGAATCTCCACCAGATCATCTTTACCAATGCCGGAAGAAATCCATTCATTCCATATTTTTCCACAAAGATATGCTCCTGTGTCTGCTTCCATATCAGAAGTAAGAAACACAATCTGCCCATTGACGGCCAGACTCATGGAAATATGATCCTGATAAAAATTAACAGGAATTCCCTCTGGCAGTTCAAAGTCAAAGTTTCCCCTGAGAAACAGATCTTTATTCATAACGGAAAGCTCTGTTTTTTCCTCCAGAGGAAGCCATTCTGTCTGATCATAACTGTATTCTCCTTCAAAGGTTAAGGGAACAGGTATGGACATTACAGACTGTTGTGAGTCTCTGCAGGCCACAAAAAGTACAAGGAAAGCCATTATAATGACAACTAGAATACCAAGAATACCCAGTTTTTTGTTTTTCAAAATGTTTCTCCTTATTACTTCATCCGTCAGCTCTTTATCTTCTGGCAAGCTCCCTGGTGATATCTTCCCAGGTTACGCCCTTTTCAGCCATAAGCACCATAACATGATAGAGGAAATCTGAAATTTCGTATTTGATCTCTTCCTTATCCGGGTTCTTGGCTGCAATGACGATCTCCGTACACTCCTCACCTACCTTTTTCAGAATCTTATCGATTCCTTTATCAAAAAGATAGTTGGTATACGACCCTTCCTTTGGATGTTCCTTTCTGTCCATGATCACATCATAAACATTCTGGAATACATGAAGAGGATTGGTATCATCATATTCTTTTTTCATCAGAGTTTTGAAAAAACAGGATCTGTTTCCCGTATGGCAGGCAGCACCCACCTGAGCAACCTTGGCAAGCATGGTGTCATTATCACAGTCAAGAGTCAGGGACTTTACATACTGGAAATGCCCGGATGTCATTCCCTTGGTCCACAGCTCCTGACGGCTTCTGCTCCAGTAAGTCATTTTGCCACTTCTTAAAGTGGTGTTAAAAGCCTCTTCATTCATATAAGCCAGCATTAGAACTTCGTCTGTCTTATAGTCCTGAACAATTACCGGAACAAGTCCCTCACTGTTTAACTTAAATTCTGACCAGGCAATACTGCTTTCAAAAGTCTGGACAGGAATACCCATTTCTTTTAATTTAGTCTTAAATTCTACCAGAGAAAGTTCTCTGCTGCTTACATAGGCTCCGCTTAAGCCCCCTACAGCATCTGTATTTAAAATCTCTTCCAGATTCTCCTCTCTGTTTTCATCTGTATGAAGAATAATAGGAATGGACGAAATCTGTGCAATGGACTCCTGAACAGTGTCAAGAGCCAGCACACCGGATGCATAGTTTTCAATCAGCTCCTTATGTGCCGCAAACTCTTCAATGGCTGAAATGCTGACGATCATCTTTTCCTTGCCAAAACGTCTTGAAACTTCCTCCAGAAGATCAATATTGCTCTGTTTGGAGAAATTAAGAACTGTTTTGGCACAGCCTGCGTAAATTAATTTCTTCAC
>JAQYGS010000157.1 GCA_028722515.1 Clostridia bacterium
AAAATTTTATGCAGAAACTGCACGAAAAGATGAATGAAATATCAAAAATCCATGCATCTATTATACCCTATATTGAGCCAGAAATCGCGTATTTTAGGCAATTTTTAAAGATTTTTTGCTAATCAGCAGACACTACTTAAAAAATTGTAGTGTTTAAGAATATCATGTGGATTAAAATCAGCAAGATCAATATTTAGAAAGGGAGGAATAATATAATGATTTGTCCAAAATGCCATAAAGAATTACCTGAAGGAAGTCTTTTTTGTCCAAGCTGTGGTTATAATATAAAAAGAACGACAACTGTTGCAAAAAATAGTAAAAATATAAAAAAATTGGTAATAATTCTTGCTATTGCTGTTGTAGTCGTTTTTGCGGGAGTTTTCTCGTATAACCAGATTAGAAGCAGTAAGTTATTAGATGGTTATAAAAAGTATATAGCAGCGGAAAGCTATTCAAAAGCGGGTGATTATTTTCAACAACACCAAGATGACAGTTTTTTTGTTTATAAAGCTAATAAGTACGTCGAGAAACAATATCAAGAAGCAGTAAAGGCAAATAATACAGAAAAACAGGTTTCTATTTTTAATTCTTCTTTATTGCCAGATGAATATATTGCTAAGCTTAAAAAAGATATTTCAAGCGAGATTGACAATCTTCAAAAATCATTTATTGCTAATGATGTTAGCATTGATGATGTACAGAATAAATGCAACGTTTATATAAATTATGACAATAAAAACATTCATGATAAGGCTAGCAAAGTAAAAGAATATTGTTTTGTATTAAGCGAATCACGAAAAGCATATGATGAAGGATTGAAAGATATTGATGCAAAAAATTACAAAGAAGCATTAGACAAATTGAGCAAAGTAATTAAAGAAGATTCAAATTATGATTCAGCTCAATCAAAAATTAATGAAGTTGTAAAACTATACAAGAAAGAGGTTATGTCTAAGGTAGATAAGGATCTATCATCTAAAAAATATAGTGAGGCATTGAATGCACTAAAATCTCTTAATAATTATTGCTCTGATACTGATGTGAAAGACAAAATGGATTCTGTAAGAGATAAGAAGAATGCCTATGATAAAAAAGAGCAAAAAAGAAGAATAAAGAAATACAAAAATAATCAGGAAGTAGAGGTGATTTCAACTAAAGTAGTTGATGCAGGTTATTCTCTTGTTTTTATGAACGCATATGTTACAGTAAAAAATAATACATCTAATAAGGTGGCTAAAGACGTTGAATTAGGAATGTTGTTGTTTGACGGTAATGGCTATCCAGTAGATGCTGATGATTTATATAAAATAACTTATGATAATGAAGAGAGTTGTGAGCTTGACTCATGTAATATTACTCCTGGCAAGACTTATGGTAGTAACAGTTATTTCGATGTTCCAGATCAATGTAAGAAAATAAAAGCCTGTGTTCAAGAAGTGACATATACTGATGGAACTGTTTGGGAGAATCCATACTATAATTATTGGGTTGATGCTAATTATCAGTCATATTAATCGTCATGATTTTAAAGGAAAGTAAATCCTTAGCTGAGATATCAAGGACTAATATTAAATTTTTTTATCTAAAAAATGAGAGCATTTGCTCCATAATAACAGTAGACCTAAGCGCCGATTGGTGCTAAAGTATAATTGTTGAAAAAGAAAATAATTAATAAATGCAGTTTCGGCTGGCACCGCTTTATGGCGGTTCCGGCCGGAACTGCTTTTTTATGCCTATTTAGGGAAAGGAGCAGACATGGAGAAAGTGTTGGGAAGTCAGATATGGTTCCACGGTCCGGCAGATACAAAGGATTACCTGATTGGTGGAGTAGCAGTAGAGGTGCAGACAAACAGAAAAGACGCAGAGGTAAAGAACGTGCTTGGCAACCGTGTGCTGGTAGAAAATGACGGAAGAAAAGACGCACGGGGAATAAGAGACAGGCTGTCAGACCTTAAACCTGGAGAGGTCCTTTCAATCGATGTCCTGCAGGATAAGGAGGACGACTGATGGCAGAAACGAAAGGATATGACCTGAAGGTAGTCCATACGGAACTCGTGCGTGAAAGCTGGATGAAGCCTGAAAGAATCATACAGACACCTGAAGATGCACTGGATTTTCTTGCGGATATGATCAAGGACAGACCTCAGGAATTTCTTGCGATGATAAATCTTACCTCAAAGCTTCAGGTGATAAATGTATCGATCCTGTCTATGGGAACATCAAATCAGGCAATGGTTCCGATGGCGGATATTTTTCGCACAGCGATACTTTCAGGCGGCAACGGCATCGTAGTAATGCATAACCACCCGAGCGGAGATACAAGCCCTTCGGAAGAGGACATTGTCACTACAAAAAGGATCGCGACACTTGGAAAAATGATGGGGATAACGCTGTTGGATCATGTGATAATCGGCGGGGACAACAGGTACTCGTTTGCCAGGAATAACCCGGATTCAATCTCCCCGGATGATCAGCTGTTAAGGAGCCTTAATGAGAATATAGACCTCAAATACGGTGTTCTTCATGACAGACAGAATACCTACTTCGGGGTACATTCTGAAAGCTATAACGGCAGCATTGCAGAACGTATCCCTCAGTCTTCAAGTGAGTTTTTGCAATGGCAGAGAGAAAGGACAGCTGAGATCCCTGAAAAGTCGTATCTCAGTTACCAGTATCTGGCATCGATGCTTTTTGAGGGCGGGTACAGGAGCGCGGATGCAGAAGAGATCAGTCAGGAATATGGCGGTGACGAAACAAGGGTCAGGGCTCTTCTGTTCTGGATAGACAGATATGAAAAAAATGAATCCGTTCCGTTTGACTCTATAAAAGAATGGAAGTCACCTTATGACAGGGAGGCTGCAGCCAGACACCGGAAAGAGGAGATGGCAGAGATATCTGAGATGCTTGCAAAAGGAGTGGATGCGGTTTTCAGCAGTGACAAATACCGTGAATATCTCGATACGATGTCAAAATTTCCCAGTTATTCTGCAAGAAATAATCTTCTTATCATGATGCAGAAGCCGGAGGCATCGCTCGTTCAGTCCTATACAGGCTGGAGGAGCATGAACCGCTATGTGAAAAAGGGCGAGAAGGGAATCCGTATCATAGCACCGATGAAACGCAGCATAAGGAATGAAGCTGAAAAGGGAGATTCTGAGTCTGGAGCAAAAGATTTTGATGAAAAAAATAAAAGCAGCGGAGAAAAGGAATACGACGTAAAGGTGATAAACGGCTTTAAGGTAGTACATACATTTGACCTGTCACAGACTGATGGGGATCCGCTCCCGGATTATTATGGGGCGGAAGAGCTTTCAGGTGATGTAAAGGATTATCAGCTGTTCCTTGAAGCACTTCAGAAGTCAAGTCCTGTCCCTATAAGGTTTGAGGATGTAAAAGGAGAAGCAAAGGGATTTTACAATCTGACAAAAAACTATATCGGGATCCAAAAGGGTATGAGCGAGCTTCAGACGATAAAGACAGCACTGCATGAAATGACACATGCAAAGCTGCATTCTTTTGAGGCTATGAAGCAGCGCGAAGATACCGGTGGAAAGCCTGATATGTTCAGGAGGGAAACAGAGGCAGAGAGCAGTGCCTACATCATCTGTAAGCACTATGGGCTTGATACATCTGATTACAGCTTCGCCTATATAGCAAGCTGGTCTAAAACGCAGGACACAAGGGAACTGGAGAAGTCATTAAGTATTATCCAGAAGACAGCTTCCGGGTATATCGGAGAAATAGATAAGAATATCGAACTGCTCAGAGAGGAAAAGAAAGAGCTTGAAACTGATCTAAATGAAAGCGTTCCAGAGCAGATTGAAAAAGCAGCATTACCGGGCGCAGAGGAACAGCCCGATGAGAGGCTTGAAAACGGAGGGATGAGACTTTGAATGAAAGAGATAAAAAAGAAGATACCACCATAGATCCTTCTGGTATTGAAAAAATAAACGATACCGTTTCAGATGATCCGTTCGCTGAGAAGCTGAAGGAAATACAGGAGTATTACTCAGGAAGAGAAAGGCAGAAAACAAGAAAAGAGCATTCCAAGGCTTTTAGGATCATCCTGACAGCGGCTGCGATAAGCCTTGCGGTCGGAGTAACAGCTGGTTATGTATTTCCCTATGGTTCTGAGAGAACAGAAAAACTTGTAAGAGACGCAAAGCTTTTTCTCTCTGATGCTGGTTCGGATATGGATGATATCGAAGATTTCTTTTCAGGCATCGGCAGAAAGGTGACCGGGTTTTTCAAAGGTTCAGATTATAAGTCTGAATCAGACAGGTACGAAGCAGATCATGACATATATGCTGACAGCAAAGATTTGAAAAAACGGGAGAATACAGAAAATGATAGATCAGATAGCAGAGAAACTGATGATTCACCGCTTAAGGATGGCGGTTCTGAAAATGAAACCGGCACAGGTGGCTCTTCTGCCGGGGATAACATATCGGATGTAGATGCCTCAGCGGATAATAAAACGGAAAAAGCAGCCACACCTGAAAAAACAGACACCATCTTATACAACGGGAAGACAGAGGTCCTGTCATATGCTCTAAATGGGAAATCTCTTGCTTTCCCAACAGATACTGAAAGCCTTAAGGAAAACGGATGGACAGTTGTAGATGATACATCAGATCCAAAGAGCACCGGACAGGTGGTGGCTTCTCTCTATGATGAAGCAGGTTCGACATGTTTTCTGTATCACAACAGAGATTCCAAAGAAAGCACAAGGATAGAATTTCTCCTGTTATCACCCGGGACGAAGGTCTTCGGACTTACTATAGATTCTTCAAAAAAGGATGCTGACAAGGTCTTTAAAGACGCAGAGAGCAGGGACGACAGCAGGTACCAGAAAGGTGAAGGACAGATCACGTACAGATATGGAGACAGTACAGCAGCAGTAAATTTCGCATCAGGGAAAGTATTTTCATGTTCATTAGTAAAAGACTGATCATGACCTGTGGAACAGGATGCCACAGTGTCGAAGAAAGGAGTGCAATGGAAAAATCAATCGATGATTTATGGAAGGAGACTTCATCGGCAGTAAAGCAGAAGATAAAAGAGCTGAACCGCCGGGAGGATGATCTCGACAGGAAGGAGCAGATCCTCACACAGAGGGAGTCGGAGTATCAGGTGAACGCAAAGGATCTGGAGTATAAAGAAGAGGAGTACCAGAAAAGAGAGGCTGACCTTGTAGCCAGAGAGAAGGACTTAAGCGATACACACATAGAACTCCTAAAGCAGCAGAGCCTTGTAAGAAGTGAACGCTTTGAGCTCAAACGACAGCGTGAGTATCTGGAGAAGGACCTGAAGGATAAGGGACTAGAGATACCGCCAGAAAAAATAAGCGATGTTGTTGAAAAGAAGGAAACAACTCTGATAGAGAATTCTTCGGATGGACCACATGAAAAAGGGGAGACAATCGAATCTGAGAGGGATAATGAGCTCAGCGCACTTAAAGATGAGAACAGACAGCTTTGGGAAAACAACGATCTTCTGGAACAGAAGGCAAAGGAGGCTGAATCTGAAAAATCAGAGACAGTTCAGAAAAATCTTATGCTTGACGCAGAGAATAAATCTCTTAAGGCAAGCCTTTCCTCGGTAGCCGAGAAGAACAGCTCCTTAAGAAAAGATAATGAAGAGTTACGGTCAGAAAATAAAGGATTACGGTTGAAAAACAATGAGCTTGAATCAGCAAAAGACAAGGCAGTAGCTGAAAAGCGTGAAGCGTTAAAGAAACTGTTATCAGTATCTCAGACAGGTTCATTAGTTGAAAATACAGCAGCTGAAAGACAGACTGAAGAAAAAATACCTGATGACAGCCATCCGACAGAGGAAGCAGTAGTTGAGGAATTTTTGAAGGAGGCGAAGGCCATATGAGAAGAAGGACAAACCCGCTTGCGGTCATTTTAGTCATTGTCGTAGTGATCGCTGCAGTTATAGTTGCAACAATAGTAAGAAATATCCTGCCTGAGGGGCTTTCAAATGTGAAAGGACTTATATTCTGGGGGATAATCGTAGCTATCGGAGGAGTAGGTTCGCTGCTTATCGGAAAGAACCTGAACAAGTGAGAGGAGAATGGCGATGAGGTATATTTTTAAAAGAAATGAAGGAACGGAGAAAAAACTTTTTGGAGATTGGAAAAATAAAGATCTGGGAAGCTCTGGAGTATCACCGGCAGGCAGAGCATCAGGAACGCCTGCGGAAAACAGTGAAGCCAGAACTCGAAGACGAAGACTTGTGGCAGCAGCATGTATTGCCACAGCATTCGCAGTTATAATGTGTCTTTATCCGGATACGGCAGCATGGGCGGCTGGAGGAAGTTCTGGCAGCTCAGGCGCGGGAGGGACAGGATCTTCTGCCATTACAACGGGATTTAATTCATTGATGGATATCGTAAAGGCGCTTGTCACATCGATAGGAAGTATCGTAACACTCTGGGGATTCTTTGAATGGGGAACCTCGATGCAGTCACAGGATGGTGTCATGCAGTCGTCCGCATTCAAGCGTATCGGCGGCGGCCTTATCATGATCCTGGCTCCGCAGCTCATTTCGGCATTTACCTAAGAGAGAAGGTGAGAGCAGATGCCTTCATGGATGACAGATTTTCTCGGGATAGCAAAATCATGGGCGCAGGGCTCAAGCATATGGCGATTCTGCATGAGCCTTGTCACGATGATGATGAGCGGTTCTCCCGACTCTCTTTTTCCCGATGCATGGAGCTATATCACAGACACCCTCTATCCTATGATGCTTACGATAGGCATATTTCTTCTGAACCTGTTCTGCCTTATCGGATTTATCCGGCAGGCAAGCAATCTGAGGGAGAATGTAACGACAGAGATGTGGATAGAACTCTTTATCAAGGTGCTTATAGCAAATGTACTGATGACCAATGGACTCTCCATTATACAGGATTTCTTCAATGCTGCCGGAGGAGTGGAGCTTTCCGTGATGTCTGACCATTATCCGGATATTTTTTCAGATGAGATAGATGCAGGTGCGATAATGGCATATCTGCTGTTCGGCATCATCTATATCGTGGTATCAGCCATCTGCGGGATCATGATAGCAGTGGAGGTTCTGGCAAGGTTCTTAAATCTCTTCCTTCTTACTGCGGCAGCGCCGGTCGCGCTGTCAACGCTTGCCGGAGGAAGAGGTATTGAAAATTCAGCATATGCCTGGATAAAGTCCTTCCTTACGAATGTGTTCCAGATAGTGGTGATAGCAGTGATCCTTCAGGTCGGTTCTATGATGATAAAGACACTTGGCACCACGGATCAGTCAATCTTCCTGGTAAACTGGTTTGACGGAGCCACGGAGGTCATGAAGTCATTCCTTATCATGGTATTTATGACGACAGCGATAAAGGGAAGCGACAATTTCTTAAAGAGAGCTTTTGATCTGAGGTAGGAATGACCTGTGGTACTTGATGCCGCGGGTGGAAAGAGGACAGATGAATTTTAATGTAAACACGGATTTTTTAAATGAATACAGGGATGAGTTCTGGAAGGGATTAACCCTTACGGAGGTCATTTCGATACTGATCGGAGCAGTGATAGCAGGAGGTATAGTCGCATTTCTGCATTTTTCGACAGGTCTTCCATTTGATACAGCGATATATGCGGCCATGCCGTTTGCGATACCGCCTATAGTAACAGGTTTTTATAAGTATCAGGGATATATGAGGCCGACAGACCTTTTAAAGGCTGTAGCAGAAACGCAGAAGTGCGGCAGGCTCACATACCCGATGAACGAAGTGCCGGTAAAGTGTACATATTCAATGAAGATGAGAGAGGAGTAATGATGGCAGTTCTTAACCCGAAAAAGCAGTTCAACAGGAAAGCTTCAGTGAACACGAAGCTTGGAAAAAATGGCATTCCCATAAACACACGCGATGCTATAGCTGTTGAAAAAATATACGACGACGGCATTTTTCTTATAGATTCATCACAACCGATGAAGCTTTTCGACAGGTGCTATATCTTCAGGGACATAAACTACTGCAACAAGGATAACGATGAGAGGCTGCCAATCCTTAATGCCGTGCAGCTCTTCTTAAACTCTATGTCGGCAGACTTCAAGATCACGGTCGCAAACGAATACCGTGATATGAAGAAGTTCCTTGACGGCATTTTTCAGATGAAGAATAAGGATAAATATCCTGACTTTTTTAAGGGGATAAACGACTGGAAGGATCAGGCACTTGCTGCATCGGATATCCAGGATATCGAGAGGGTGTTTTATCTGACTGTATCAGCGCGGATGGACAGTGAAGAGGATGCCAGGAGATATTTTTCTGCTCTTGATGTCGATATAGACAAGCTTTTTATCGGGATGGGAAGTGAGATAACGCCCCTGAATGCACAGGAGAGGCTTAAGTGCATCAGAAGGTTTTTCTACAGGGATGAGGACCTGTCTTCAATCGATACGAAGGATAAGGATGGGGATCCGATGCTTGACGTTATCCCCATATCAATAGAGGCCGGAGACAGGGACTATATGATCGTCAATGGAAAAATGTACGTCTCGACGCTTTTTGCAAGAAAGTACGATACCAAGCTTAAGGATACGGCAAGCATCTATAACATCGTAAATGTCCCGTACCCGTCTTTTATCACTTTAGACAATGTCCCAGTCGAAAGGTCGCTGATGAAGGATATGATAAAGTATCTGACCATAAACAACGACCGCGCGATAGCTCAGGAGATCGATGCAAAGAAAAACGCGGGCCAGCTGATGGCAGGTGTTTCCGAAGCAAGGACCAGGAAGAAGGATGATCTAGAAGAGACAGCTGAAAAAATAGATGCTACAAATGACGGCTGCCTTGTCAGCGGGCTTCTCATCACTGTGACGGCGGACTCTCTTGAAGAGCTTGAGCACAGGATAAAGATGATGCAGCAGAACGGCAAGGAGAGCGGGATGATCCTCGATGTCTATCAGTGGAGACAGCTTCAGGCATTCAATACGGCACTCCCTATAGGAAGTCGTCTTGTGACCGCTATGAGGGCATTCCTTACATCCACAGCGGCAGTCCTGCATCCTTTCCATGCACAGGATCTGATAGAGCAGAACGGTATTTTTTACGGGATAAACATGACCACGAAGAATCCTGTGTTTGCAGACAGGAAGAGCCTGACCTCGCCTCACGGCATGATAGTCGGACATACAGGAGGCGGAAAGTCGTTCCTTCTTAAGCTTACAGAGATAAGCCAGACGCTGCTGTCATGTGACGACGATATGACCTGTATCGATCCGCAGAATGAGCTCTACAGCCTATGTATGACGCACGGAGGACAGTTCCTTGATTTCACACCGAAGTCGTATATACATATCAATCCGATGGAGATACCGCAGGATATCATAAAGAGCAGGGACAAGTCAGCGATAGAACATTTCATAGCGGGAGTCACAGACTGGCTGAACAGCTTCTGTGCCGCCGTCATGCGCGGTATCAATTACACGCAGGAGTATCACAGCTTTATGGGGCGCGCGGCAAGAAACGTCTATGAGAGATGCTTTTCCGGAAGGAAAGTAAAACAGCCGACGCTTAAAGACATAAGAAAAGAACTGATAAGGATGGAGAAGGAATCAGATCATCAGGCTGATAAGGACATCCTGCACAGGATAGTAAACTCTCTAGAAGACTATACTGACGGAGCATACGACATGTTTGCCTATCCTTCAAACTGTGATATCAATAACAGGTTCGTGGTATTCGGCCTTAAATCAGTTCCGGAAGACTTATGGGAGCCTGTCATGATAACCATCATGTTCTTCCTTACGAACCGCATGGAGTACAACCAGAAGATACAACGTGCGACAAGGCTTGTGATAGATGAGACACAGCTTGTCACCAGCCGTCCCGGATCTGCAAAGATCCTCCTTAATGCGGTGCTTACCTACAGAAAATATGGCGGTATCTGCACCTTTGTCCTTCAGAACCTGACACATGCCTTCGATGTTCCAGAGCTCAGGGATATGTTCTCAAACTGCGGCTACAAGTGCTTCCTGGATCAGGGAGGAGTGGACGCTGACGCTCTGGCAGCGATTCAGCCGCTGTCGATGGTCGAGCGTGCAAAGCTCTCACAGAGCCAGCCTGGAGAAGCTGTCATGATCTGGAACAAGAAGGTCATCCTCTTAAACTGCCGTCTGGATAAAGACAATATCATGTATGAAATGATCTCTACAAACTTCCATGAGAAGGCAGCGGGTAAGAAAAATGAAATTGAACTTACTGTTGAGCCTGAGGTACCTGAAAATGCGTCAGATGAGCCTTATTCAGGGATTGAAGCTGAGGATTTACCTGGAGAGAATGCATCAGATCAGGATGAGATAGCAGTAGATTCTGCCATTAAAAAGGAGACAGACGTTTCCGTGAATGAAAAAACGGATGATTCATATGCTCAGCTGATCTCTCAGATCAGGCTGTTAGGCACAGATATTCCGCTCAGCTCAGATGATATCTCGGATATCTTTGGAGTAGATAAAGCAGTGGCGGAGAAGCTTGCAGAACAGATATGAAGAACAGGAAGAGGACGTAGATATGGTAAGAGCAGTACAGGATTCGGGAGTGCATCAGGTCAAAAGCGGCCTGGCACTCTCAAAGGATGCTATAAACAGGGCAAAAGGTGCTTTTGACGGTGCCAGAGAAGCAGCTGATACAGGCGGGAAGAAGAGCCTGAACAGCCAGCTTAAAGACTATGAGATAAGTGACTCGATACTAAAAGCAGCATCAGGAAAGAATGGGAGCAGCGCATTAAATGCTGCTCCTTCTTATTATCTGACAAGGCATGAAGAGAAAAAGTGGAAGCACCTGAGCGCGGCTCAGAAAAGAAGAGTCATCAGGAAAGCAGGAAATACCAGAGAGGCACGTGAGCTTGAAAGGATCATGGCAAGGGATGAGGTGCTTTCAGGTGAGAATCAGAAGGATGCCCTGACTTTTTATAAAAATAAAAGGAAAACTGCTGGGAAGTCTGGTAACAGCAGGGAATCAGCCAGAAGCAGCACCTGTAATGATTTCTCAAACGAAGATGATATTAATAATGGTCCGGATGGTGGATTTAATAATTCTTCATGGAATGATGCTTCTTCAGAAAAGAACAGTTCATACAGTGGCAGCGGAGGATCTTTCTCTGGCACTTCAAACGCGCAGTCCGGAGCAAAAGCAGCGTCACAGGCAGGAGAGACAGCTGCAAAATCAGCAGAGACAGCAGCAGAGGGTACTGTCGATGCGGCAACAGGAGCAGCTACCGGTGGTACATCTGAAGCAGTAAGATATGCGGTCAAGGCGGCAAGGAAGATGGCTGATATGGTGAAGAAATCAGTCCATGCAGCCGATGAAACCGAACAGTCTGCGATGAAATCGGATATGGAAAGCGCAGAAAGTGAATCGGCTTCATCACCGGCAAAGGCAGTACAGAAATTTCTGGCTTCACCACTTACAGTGCTGGTAGCCCTGATCAATCTTCCTGCTTTTGCTGTGATAGGCTCGATACTGATGCCGGTCATCATTGTAGTAACGCTTATCACGAATATCTTTGCACCGGCAGCACAGCAGCAACAGGCAAATATCGGTCTTTTAAACGTAAGCGAAGAAGTCATGGCTTATCGTGATACAGTTCAGAAATACGCTGAGCAGGATGGCATAGGCGATTATGTAGATTATCTTCTTGCGATAATGATGACAGAATCAGGCGGAAGAGGAAATGATGTAATGGGTTCATGCGGAACGCTCAATCCTTCGACGGTGACACCGGAGCTTTCAATACAGAGAGGTGTGAAGTGTTTTGCAACTCAGCTTTCTGATGCAAAGGACAAGGGATGCGACATAAAGACTGCGATACAGGCCT
Source organism: Clostridia bacterium (assembly GCA_028722515.1). Classification (GTDB taxonomy): domain Bacteria; phylum Bacillota; class Clostridia; order Lachnospirales; family Lachnospiraceae; genus Blautia_A. The sequence goes on from JAQYGS010000157.1 coordinate 11,853, forward strand.
ACAACTACGGCGGCCAGTTCATAAACTATGTCGTAGATAACGGCAAGAAGTGGACGATAGACCTTGCCATAGAGTTTGCAAAGCAGAAATCCGGAGGCAGGAAGGTGCCATATAAAAATGCCGTATCACTAAGTTATGGCTATGACTATCGCTATGATTACGGAGGTATGTTCTACGTTCCAGTGGTCTGCCAGTATCTGTTGGTCGTAGATTTTGACGATGAGACAGTGCAGAAGATCGTAGACAAAGCGCAGTCCCTCGCCGGAGTGCCTTATGTCTGGGGCGGAGCCAGCACTACAGGAACAGACTGTTCGGGCTTTACTATGCAGTGCTTCAGGGAAGCCGGCATAAGCCTTCCACACAGTGCAGAAGGACAGTACGATATGACACAGCATTTCACAGATGAGAGCCAGGCAAAAGCCGGTGACCTGGTATTTTTTACCAAAACGACCGCTGATACCAGTAAGTACATCACCCATGTAGAGCTCTACTTAGGTGATGGCAGAATGATTGGAGCCGGCGATCCGGTAGCAGTGCATGATTTTCATAAGGCTTATTACCAGAATCATTTTGTGGCGTTTGGAAGAGTGAAGTGAAGCCATCACCGGTTTACCGGTGATGATCAAGGGGCTTGGGGTGCTTCCCCCAACGAGCTGCGAAAGCAGTGTGTGGCCACACACGCATTGCTTGCACAGTAGTGATAGTTACTTTCTGAACAGATTTCATAATTGTGTAAATTTCTCTCTTGATTTTATAAATCATTCTTTAGATTTTCTCTATGAAATAGTATAATTATAAGCAGATGACACACATGGAGGGCCTGACATGAGAGAATATATAGACTCATCACACATCTTATACTATCTGTACTGCATCTTAAAAGATTACACAGATGAAGAGGAAGGACATTATATTTCCCAGACAGAGATATTAAAACTGCTCAAGGAAAAATATGATGTTGAGCCGGACAGAAAGACTGTAAAGAAGAGACTTGATGATTTGGTAGATCTATGCCCGGTTACTGGAATAGAAATCAGGCATATCCCTGGAAAAAGTGGTGGATATCAAATGGTATCCAGGCAGTTTAAAGCGTCAGAGGTGAAGCTCTTAGTTGACATGGTGCAGTCATCAGAATCGTTAAAGAAGAAACAGAAAAAACAGCTTGGAGAAAAACTTCTTGGATTCGTAAGCAGGGAACAGGCTGATGAAATAAGATAAAGGAACCTGCATTTATGATGATTGAAGTCAGGTAAGAAAGAAGTCATTTTACTATATTGACAATATCCATTTTTTATTAAATAGGAGTGGTGGTTGCCCACAAATCTCCCGATGTGATGTGATATAATAATTTTGCAGATTTGGTAAAAAGACTATTTGTTGTATCAGGTACTTATTTGTAATAAAATTATTAAAGTATAGGCCATCATTATGAGGTTACATAAATATGGCTGGATAATAATAAAAAACTGCTTCTGGAGGAATATTTATGGCAGATAAGACCATATTTAGATTAGGAGAATTGTTTTGTGGACCAGGAGGACTGGCCTGTGGAGCATTAAAATCTCATAGTGACGATGGAAGATACAGTATCAAGCATGCCTGGTCAAATGACTATGATGAAGATACCTGTAGTACTTATATAAAAAATATCTGCCCTGATAATCCAGAATCTGTTCATCTGGGAGATGTCAGAGAACTAAATATAAAGGAACTGGGTGATATTGATGCGTTTGCATATGGCTTTCCATGCAACAGTTTTTCAAATGTTGGCAAACATCAGGGAATTGCAAATGAAAAGTTTGGCCAGTTGTACTGGTATGGAGTAGAGGTGTTACGTACATACCATCCTATGTGGTTTATAGCGGAAAATGTTTCTGGAATAAGAAGTGCTGGTTCAGGTGATTTTCAGATTATACTAAATGACTTGAAAGAATCTGGATATAAACTTACTGTAAATCTGTACAAAGCGGAACTTTATGGAATCCCACAGACACGCCATAGAGTAATAATTGTAGGTATAAGGGATGATCTTGACGTTGAATTTCATGTCCCTGATCCGTCAGAGTACGCATCATGTGATGTGTCTTCAAGGACTGCACTTGCAGATATTCCTTCAGATTCTCCAAATAATGAAATCCGCAAACTGCAGGATCGGGTGATACGTAGATTATCATATATAAAGCCAGGGGAAAATGTATGGCAGGCCGAAGAACGGCTTGGAGATAAGTTCCCTGAAGAGTTGAAGATAAAGACTAAAACAAAAATCAGTCAGATATACAGAAAACTTGATCCTGACAAACCAGCATATACTGTTACAGCAGCCGGTGGCGGCGGAACATATATGTATCATTGGGACAACAGAGAATTGACCAATAGAGAAAGAGCAAGGATACAGACGTTTCCAGATAATTATGAGTTCATCGGGAAGTATAGCAGTGTACGTAAACAGATAGGAATGGCTGTACCATGCAGACTATCTGAAATAGTAACAACGGCAGTACTTAATAGTTTTGCAGGAATCAGCTATTCATGGGTTGAGCCAAATTTATCGGAGTGAGGTGGAGCTTATGCTGAACTACTGGTGGGTAACAAGACCAAAAAGAAAACTGGACAGTGTTCCCGAAGTTTTGGCTACATTTGCTGATATCTCGCTAAATCAGGAGTGGACGGGACAGAAGGGAACGCAGATTGCTTATGAAGACGCTCTGGAGAAGGCTGGACTGAAGAGAATTGGGCAGAGACGTGATCATGGCGGTTCAGGAGGAAGAACATACAAAGCTTGGCTGGAGTCACTGGGACTGATTTTTGAGCAGACAAGTACAAATAACATTAAGCTGACTCTTGCAGGAGAGGCTGTTATGGCGGGAGAATCTCCTGTTAAAATTCTGAAAAATCAGATACTTAAATATCAGTTTCCATCAGCTTTTTCTTTAAGCCGTGGAGTTAAGGTCAGCAGAAGATTTAAGATCAGGCCATTTAGATTTCTCCTGAGATTGATGCTTGACAGCAGAATAGGTTATCTTACACAAGATGAGATTGCAAAGATTTGTGCTGTTGATGCTGAAAATGAATCTGAACAATGTTATGAAGCTGTTGCAAAACATATTCTTCAGTATAGAACATATGGTGACAAGTGCCTGGATCCAGATTTCTTTGAAAAATACAAACCTTCCAGAGGTGAATGTAATCAAGAACATCCGTACAGCCATCTACAGGATATGGCAAATACCATGATAAACTGGCTTGAATATACTCAGCTTGCAAATCGTGATGATGACAGGCATCTTGTAATTCTTAATGAAAAGATTGATGAAGTAAAAAGTATTCTTTTTAAGAATCCGCCGTTTATTGATCGTCCTGAAGATCAGGAGTTCTTTCAGAGAAAATATGGGTTGGATCCGGATCACAGAAAAGACACCAGAAACTTAGAAAAGACAAAGACAGTTACAGAGCGGGTTATAGCAGAGCAGAAGATAAAACAGGCATATATTCGTGCATCTGTTTCCAAACCTATAACAGGTATTACGCCGGAATTAATAGCAGATATTACAGAAGAAACTGGTATAGATGACAGGATTGTTGAGGATGTTCTTTTAAAAGTATATCCACATGGATCTGTAGGTGCATTTCTTGCATCATACTTTGAAATGGCATTCAAAGGAACGGAAGAAGCTGTGGATTTTGAAAAAGCTACTACAGAATTATTCCAAACGGTCTTTAAATATAAGGCCATTCATCTGGGACAGACTGGAAGCAGGTCAGCACCTGATATTCTTTTGATTGCTGATGATGATGGATATCAGTCTATTATAGATAATAAGGCTTATTCCAAATACAGTATTACTGGAGATCATCACAACAGAATGGTACATAATTATCTAGAAAAGATAGCAACATATAGTAAGTCATCTTATCCAATAGGTTTTTTCTCCTATATAGCAGGTGGTTTTGGAAGTCAGATAGACAGACAGATAAAGATGGAAGTGAGTGAATCGGGAGTTCATGGTTCTGGGATTACTGTAAGTAATTTTATAAAAATGATAGAGAACCAGACCAGTGGAGGTATAGAATACTCGCACAGGGAATTAAGAAAAATTTTCAGTTTAGACAGGCAGATACATTTGAATGATGTTTCGTGTCATTATAATAGTTCTTTCGAAGGAATGAATGGTCTTGGTAAAGTTGCGGAGAAAGCTGAAAATTTTAAATAAATGGATAATCTTACTTCTGAACAGCGCAGAAAAAATATGCAGCATATAAAGGGCAGGGATACAAAACCTGAAATTGTTCTGCGCAGAGCATTATGGAAAAAAGGATACAGGTATAGAAAAAACTACAAAGACCTTCCTGGAAAGCCTGATATAGTACTTACTAAGTACAGGATATGTATTTTTGTAGACAGCGAGTATTTCCATGGTAAAGATTTTGAATCTGGTTACCACAGCTCAAAATATTCAAGCTTAAGAGATCAGATAATGGCAGGAAATCACGCTGATTTCTGGCTGTCAAAGATTGAGAAGAATATGGAGCGTGACAGACAGGTAGAAACTGAATTGAGAACTTTGGGGTGGAATGTAATACGTTTTTGGAGTAAGGATGTTTTAAAGCACACTGATCAGTGTATAAAGGTTATTGAGGAATATATTTTTTCAAGCAGTCTGAATAAACAGTGATATATTGTTTTGGTTGAAAGGAAATGGGATTATGAAGGATTATGCTCTTCCAGTGTATCAGGAATACAGGAATTGGATAAACAAGGCAAGAGAAAAAGGAAAAACGTGGGACGAAATCAACTATGCCTGCAGGAATGATGATAAGGGACTAAGTGAATTTCTTGAGAGTGAAAGAGATACCAATTTTTGGGATATAGATGTTGAAGACTGGCACAATCTGGTTGAGCTTCAGGAAAATGCTGAGAAACAGACAAGACTGATGAGAATGGGATCAGAACAGGCAATGATTGTTGATGAAGGTGATGACAGTAATTTTACAGTTCCAATGGATCCTCATTCTTCATGGCAGCTTTATAAGAAGAAATTAATTGAGAAAAAGGGTTTCAAACAGGAAGCAGTAAATAATATTGAAGATTCTGCTATTTCTCAATTGAGAAGGTTGAGAAGAGATACTGTAGGCAGAAAGCCTATCAAAGGTCTGATTATAGGTAATGTTCAGTCTGGAAAAACAGCAAATATGGCTGCACTTATGGCTATGGCTGCTGACTGGGGATGGAACATGTTTATTGTTCTTTCAGGAACAATTGAGAACCTCAGAAAACAGACTCAGTCCAGAATGGTCAGTGATCTGTATGAAGAAAACTGCAATCTCAGATGGATGCCACTGGAATATCTGTCAAAACAATCATCTGTTGGAAGTCGTGCGCAGGATCTGCATTTTGAAGAGGGCGCTCGTGAAAGATATTTTACAGTATGCCTGAAAAATTCTGCCAGGTTAAGGAAACTGATTCAATGGCTTCAGGCAGATTCAAATAAGCAGAAACAGATGCGGATTCTTGTAATAGATGATGAGGCAGACCAGGCAGGAATAAATACAGCGGATATATCATCAGATGAAAGGACAAAAATCAATCAACTGATTACTGATCTGGTAAATAATAAAACGGAAAAAAGCAAGCCTGCGTCTGTTGAATATCAGGCTATGAATTATATAGGATATACTGCAACGCCGTATGCCAACATTCTAAATGATGCGCGGGAAGAATCACTATATCCAAGAAGCTTTATATCAACACTACGAGTTTCTAAAGAATATTTTGGGCCACAGCAGATATTTGGCGTTACAGGCGGAGATTATGATGGACTCGATATAGTAAGGGTTATTTCTGAAAATGATCTTGATGCAATTAAGTCTATACAAAAGGGTGAGGTTGATTCTTTCCCGGAATGCCTTATTGACTCTCTCTGCTGGTTTATAGATGGTGTGGCATGTATGCGTTACTGGAACTACCATAAACCAGTCAGTATGCTTATTCATACCAGTCAGAAAACAGATTACCATAAAAATCTGGCTGATAGAATATCCAATTGGTTTGAATGTACTTCTGATAAGGAAATAATAGATCATTGTAAAAATGTCTGGGAATGTGAGACAAAACTTTTTGATAAGAAAAAGCTGAGAGAGCAGTATCCTGATTATGGAATAACAGATGAAGAAATCAGGGACTATCCTGATTTTGAAGATATCAAAGGCGAAATAGCACATCTGCTTGATATAAGCATTACACATATAAAGTTGGATGATGATGATGATCTCCATTATACAGAAGGTCTGCATTTATGTATTGATAACTGTAAAAACAACGGAGTCGATGAAGATGGCATGGTGATGAGACTGACATATCCAACCGAAAAGAATATGCCTGAAAAAGCACCAGCATTTATTGTAATTGGTGGTACTACACTTTCCAGAGGACTTACTCTTGAGGGACTGATCAGTACATTTTTCCTCCGCTCAGTGAACCAGGCAGACACTCTGATGCAGATGGGAAGATGGTTTGGATATAGAAAAGGGTATGAAATGCTTCCAAGAATCTGGCTGACGCAGAAAACATATGATCAGTTTCACTTTCTCTCTGATCTGGACCAGGAACTTCGTGATGAAATCTACAGGATGGATATTACAGGACAGATTCCTGCAAGATATGGCCCAAGGGTAAAAAACACACCAAGCTACAGCTTTATTCATATTACTGCCAAGAACAGGATGCAGAGCGCTCAACTGACAGATATGGATTACAGTGGTTCATTTAATCAGACGTATATATTTGATGAAAATTATGAAATTCTTCATAACAATCTGAACCTGACATATAATTTTATTGATGGTCTTGGCGAACCAGAACATCGTAAAGCAATCAACAGGCATGCTGAGGGAACATATATCTGGAGAAATGTAAAACTTGAATCAGTCACTAAATATCTGAAAGATTATAATTTTAATCAAAATATGCATTTTGCAGCTAATATTGACAGTATTATAGAGTGGCTCGAAAAAATAACAAAGGAAGGCAAGCTTTCAGACTGGAATATTATTCTTTCTTCAAAAGGGTCAAACAAGGATGCATTTTTGAACGCACCTTTTGGCAGGGTGAATAAAGCTACCCGTACAAGAAGAAAAAAGACAGCCAACCAGGGAATTATTGATATTGGTGCATTACGGGCACCAAATGATATTGTAGCTGATATTGATATTGACAGTATCCCAGACAATGAAATTAAAGCTGATATAACAGAGAGCCTGGGTAAGTTCAAGGCCGAACAGGCAAAAGCAATCAGGGATATTGCCGGACTTTCTACTACTCCGCAGCTGATTATATATATTGTAGATAAAAACTCAAAGGCAAGGTCAGGTTCAGAAACCAGATTAGATTTAAATGCTCCAGAGGATCTGGCTGGATTCTGTTTGAATATACCAGGTGGAAAACAAGGCACTGATTACGCATCTACAGTATCAATTCACATGGATGAGTATCCATTTGATGATACTGATGATATGGAGGTAGAAAATGCAGATTGAGATACCAGAAGCAGGGAGAATGATGCAGACTGGCAGCTCTCTTTTGAGAATCATCCAGAACAATAATACTCCGATACTGGATCTGCTTGTAAGAGAATCTATTCAGAATAGTCTTGATGCCGCAACAGGTATAAAGAAATATGTTGAAGTGGATTTTAACACTGGTACTTTTGACAAAAATGAATTCTGTAAAAATCTTGATGTTGTTGGCCCCGCATTGATAAAAAAGTACCCAGAAGACACATATGAATATATTTCTGTAAGGGATTATTATACTGAAGGACTTACAGGGCCGCTGCATTACAATGATGTAATAAATAATGACTATGGTAACCTGCTGAAACTTGTTTATGATATAAGCAAGGCTCAGCAGCAGGAAGGAGCAGGCGGCTCATGGGGACTTGGAAAAACTGTCTATTTCCGGGTAGGCATTGGTCTTGTTGTATATTACAGCAGAATTCTTGATCATGATAATAATTATCAGTCAAGGCTGGCAGTATCTCTCGTCGAGGATGAAAATTCAAATGATACTATTATCCCACCTTATGGAAATATCAATAGAGGTATAGCATGGTGGGGACAGAAAATAGGAGATAATCAGACCTGTCCTGTAACTGATGAAAATGAAGTTAATGAAATACTGAGGATATTTGACTTTACACCTTATAGTGGAGATCAGACAGGTACGGCTGTTATTATACCTTTCATCAATAAAGAAGAACTGCTGAATAATAACTCAATAGAATATTTAGACGGTGCTGAAAATAAAATAAAACCATTCTGGCAGTCATCATTATCCGATTATCTTTCTGTTTCTGTGCAGCGGTGGTATGCTCCCAGACTCGTAAATCCTGAATATCGTTATGGTAAATATCTGAGAGTAAGGATAAATGATACCAATATTTCTTTTGACAGTATGGAACCTGAATTTCAGATAATACAGTCATTATATAACAGGGCAAATAATGTAACAGGAAATAATGATGTACTTCAGGAGGAATATGAAGATAATACATTCTGCAGCGATATAAGACTCAGAGGTGTAATGAAGACTCCGGAAGCAGGTAATGTTGCATATACTATGGTAGACCGCAATATTTTAAAGATGAATTATCCTGATAACAAGCCGTCACCATATATGTATTTTAACTGCGAAATAAAGGGAACGGATTATAATAAACCGGTTGTCTGCTTTACAAGAAAACCTGGAATGATAGTGAATTATGAAAATATTGGGAAGTGGGCAGACGGTCTTCCAGAATCTGACAGCGATCATTTTATTTTTGTAGTATTCTCTTTAAATTCCGAGAATTCACTGATAGATGATTCAAAGATGCCACTCGAGGAATATATAAGAAAGAGTGAAAAAGCAGACCATACCAAATGGGATGATTATAATATCGGAGATTTTAATCCAAGAATAATCACAAAGATACAGTCACAGATTTCAAAAAAGGTTTCAGCTGATTTTGGTACAGAGGATGAGCAGCCATCAGAAAGACAGGTTTCCGGCCTGGGCAAGTTTCTGGGAGATCTTCTCCTGCCACCAGAGGGATACGGAACGAAACCAACAAAAGAAAAAGGGACAAATCCCGGAAACGGTATCACGGTAAAACACAAGGATATCTCTCTACGCATTTTTACGGATAAGACAAAGTATGGTGTAAGCCATATGGTTTTATCTATGAGAATAAAATCCTCAAAAAATATTGGTGATTTTTCTTTAAATATTGGAGTTGATTCAGAGAATGGAACTATATCATCTGATGTGTGGGAAAATCAGCTTGGGCTTAAGATGCCATTCGAAATCAGTACGGCAGAACTGAAGTTTAAGGATACCAATGGCTCAGAACATGAAACTGTTCTTGATGAAAATACGTTGACTGATACCAGTCTGCCTGTTATACCGGAACTTGATAAATCAGGTAATGGCATTATTGATAAGATATTGTTTAAGCCGCAGAAACCACAAAAAATCAATGCTGAAGTTTTGATAACAATAAAGTTGATTAAAAGAGATTTACAACCAGTTTTTTATATTGCAGATGAGGAGAAATAATGGCATCAAATATTTCAACTTTTCCAGTATTAAATGATGAGCTTAAATCAAAAATCAGATATACAGTTTCTGACGGATATGATTTCTATTATGAACGGGATGATCAGGAATTTGAATTAACAACAGAGGATACAGGTGGAAGTCAGCTGACATATAATCTGATTGATGAGGAAGGCATATGGTCTCCTGATGAATATGGTTTTGGACTACGACGATCATATGAACTTCAGTATTATGGCTGTCTTTTTGGACAGAAAGGACTGGCGTGTACTGATGCCGTTCTTGGGCTGGCTGTTATCTGGACCTCGGCACAGTCAAGGCAGAGAGGTTCGATAGAAATTGGAGAAATAGATACCAGTGATATTTCTGAGCCACTTCATTTTGATATGAAGTATGAATTCAAAAAGGCACAGTTAAGGGGAACGGTACTGCTGAAAACAATATTGTATATCAAATATGCAGGCTGCCCTTCTGCAGATGAGCGTCATCTTGCAAATATGGAAGGATGTGTTCTGGGTGAACTGGACAGATATCAGATTCAGCTGGATGGAAATGGATCTGTTTTCCCTGTATTTGAGGTCAGTGAACCTGGACAGCCACTCTGGTATGTAAAATGTGACTGGGAAGATCCGGCATATGATCTTTTTACAGACTGCGTAGGAATTTATATAAATACAGCACATAAGAATTATAAATATCTTGATAGAAATAAAAGAACTTTTGATCAGCAGCTTTTATCTGAAGTTATGTCCAGCGCAGTATGTACGTTTGTTGAAAAATTAAGGCTGGATCAGGTTGACTGGGATAATGCAGTGAATGGTACAGGGATTCAGCCTGGAAGTGTGTCATCAGCAGTGAATTATTTTATCAACACTCTGGATTGGGATATTTCTGCTCCTGAAAAGCTTGCTGTTTCTGTTCGCAAATTTATTGAAGCGGGGTTAAAGTGATGGTCATTAAAACTATAAATGTCGGACAGGCCAAAGATGCAATGAATCAGTGGAAACTGCATGATTATGATGACAGTTTTACTCAAGGCCTTGACAGTGATTATAAAAAAATAAGAGACAAACTTGGTGAATGCTATAACAAATTTGAAAATTCCAATTCTGATGAACAAAATTCCCAGAAGTCTAATTATTATATAGATGTTTATATGGGACTCTGCTTATATACTATTCTCTGGAGTTTTGATGGGTTCTCAATGCGCGCAGCTTCAGATGATGGATTCTGGAGATACTTTGCGGTAAATGTAATCCCAGATTTGATTGCAAAAAGATGGGGATATGACAACGATGCTCATTTCTGGTCCAGAGCCTCAAGAATCTGGCCAAGGCAGATCTGGTGGTATGTTCATCTGTCATGGCAGGGAGACATAAATAAGACAGAAGAGGTATTAAGCTCTGCAAATTTTACTACAGATACTATTCTCAATCTTGAAGAAAGAACGGGACGTGAGGGAACTTTTATTGATGTTTATCGGTGGATAATGTATTTTTATTCATTGATTCCTTCAAATGAGCTGGAACACTATAATGCGGAATTAAAGAAAAAAAATAAGAATAATTACCTGTTCCGTACAATTATGAAACTGAATACTGCCGAATCGATTGTTGTTGAGCCCACTCTGTATCCAGGAGGTGCAAAAGAATTTGCAAAAAAACTTTTTCTCGATGCGGGGGTTAAATTCTGATGCTGCCTGAAATAATAGATCTGTTTTCTGGATGTGGAGGTCTCGCTTTAGGCTTTGATAAAGCTGGTTACGATATTGCTGGTGGAATCGAGTTGGTACCGGCTGCATGGGATACAATAACTTCTAATCTATGCTGGAGGTATGGGAAAGAGCAGGAAACACATATATGTGGAGATATCAAGGAAATTAGTGGGGATATATTTAAAGACAGGATAGGGCCTGAAGGAAGTATAATTATTGGAGGGCCTCCATGTCAGGCATACTCTCTTGCAGGAAGAGCAAAATTACAGTCACTTGGAGAGGACAGAAAAAATACAAATGATTCGAGGGGATATCTGTATAAGGAATTCCTGAGGTTTATATTTGCAATGAAACCAAAGGCAGTAGTAATGGAGAATGTTCCAGAAGCAGCAAACTATGGAGGAAAAAACATTCCGCAGATAGTATGTGAATCACTGGAGAAAAATGGTTATAAAGCAAAATGGACAATTCTCAATTCTGCGGATTATGGAGTACCACAGATCAGAAGAAGAGTGTTTGTAATAGGCCTCTTGAAAGAATTGTCAGCTGATATAGCTTTTCCTGAACCAACAAACAGAAGTCAGGGAAATGAATCTGATGAAATAAGAAAACAGTGCGAAAGATTTACAGAGTGCAGAAATTTCATTATGCCTCCAACAGCGGAAACAGATAAACCATGGGTGACAGTGGGAGATGCACTTTCTGATCTTCCAGTTCTTTTTCCTTCAGCTGATACAAAGTATCATCTGAAACCAATAAATGCTGGTATGAAATACAGGTGTGCTCCTGAAAATGATTATCAGAAATTAATGAGGAGCTGGTTTGGAAGGGAAACATCATTCGTAACTGCAAATTCTTTCAGAAAGACTGTCAGGGATTTTCCGATATTCGATAAGATGAAACAGGGAGATAATTATCTGGATGCGTCGAAGATAGCGGATGATATTCTTGCTGAAGAAGCAAAAGTTTATGGATATGTTCCAGGAACTGAGGGATATGAAAAGTTAAAGAAAAAAATTGTTCCTCCTTATGACAGAGAAAAATTCCCGGATAAATGGAGAAGGCTGGATGAAAATAAACCGTCACATACTCTGGTGGCACATTTGTCTGTGGATACTTACAGTCACATCAATCCATGGGAGCCACGAGGTATCTCTGTCAGGGAAGCGGCCAGAATACAGTCTTTCCCAGACGATTTTTATTTTAACTGCTCTATGGGAGATGCATATAAGCAGATAGGGAATGCGGTGCCACCGTTGCTTTCTTATAATATAGCGATGGCTTTATATAAAATATTTAATTAAACAACAGGGGTAAAAAATGAACTTATTAAGTGAAATCAGAGAGGATTTTACATCAAAACTGAATGGTGGAAGAGAACTTCTACAGGTAGAGAATAAAGAATATCCGGCATTTGTAATTAGAAATGAAGATGGCTATGGTGTAGCTGTGCCTTATCCTGACAATGGGGTTGCGGTTGCAGAAAAATTTGAGAGCTGCAGGCTGCATACAAGAGAATTTAATATTGCAGGATATCCATATAACCGATACCTGACGCTTACTTCCTATTCAGATGAATTATGGTTTGAATTTGCATCTGTATGTGCCCAGTTTGCTGAGACTGGTGAAAGTGGTGAAATCAGGGAAAAACTGATTAAAGATCCACTATCATGGTGGAATGACTGGAGGGAACTCCTTGGAAATTCACTTTCAGAACATAAACCATACAGTGTTATTGGTGAAATGATGGCGCTTGATAAATTATACGGAGATGACAAGAGTATTCTCTGGTCTGCAACTGAAGCTGGTACACATGACATTGAGTCTTCAAATGGGAGCTTTGAAGTTAAAAGCACGTTAAAGAGATATGATTCCACAATTGTAGTACATGGTCAGCATCAGTTAGAGAGTAAGAAGCGGCTGATGCTGTATTTCTGCAGGCTGGAAAAATCACAACTCGGAGTTTCAATAAATGATATGGTTGAACGTCTGGTAAAAAAAGGCTACAGTCGTGATGAATTAAATAAAGAGCTGTTTAGAATGGGGTATGAGGCAGGAGCAAGTGTTAGAGATGAAAAGTATAAATGCCTTGAAACAAGAAAATATGAAATTAATGATGATTTTCCTAAAATAGCGGACAGTTCCTTTGTAGGGGACCATATTCCAAATTCAATAGTAGAGATTGATTATACTGTTGATCTGGACGGAATCGATTATACTCCCTGGTAAAATATTTCTGAATTTCTGCATGGAGGAACTCAAATGAGTATTGATGAATCAATAATAATAGAGATGCTGAATGGTATTCCGGAAGGAACGTTAATGGCTCGTTTCGAAGGAGAAAAGACCAAAATATATAAAATACCTGTCAGTTATTTTTACTCAGATAGTCACTCTGGTTTTCTTTACAATAGTGGTATATTTATACTTCAGAAATCAGATAATAAATTTATTATTGGATCATCAATGTGTTTAAAGCAGGATATAAGTAAGCATCTGCCTGATTTCAAATATAGATCTGTTTATGTCATACAAAATGATCTTGTAGGTATTGGCAGCCTTCAGTATATTGTCAATAAACTGATTGATAAAGTTCAGGAAGAGAATAAATCCAGGATATATCCTGAAGAAAAAAATGCAGAATCTTCAAAAATAGATACTGAGATGTGTGATCGGATATTCTGTCGTGCCTCCGTGTTATTATACATTCTTGGATTAGAACAATTTTATGATAATACACCGGTAAAAGAGCAGAGCGGTTATATCGAACCAGAAGAATCAGTAGAAATTGAAAATAATATTTCAGAGAATCACGAACAGACTGAGAGTAATGAAATTCAGGAAAAAGATATAAAAAAATTATACGATGATATTTTTTCGGATGATGATTCTGAACAGACTGATGTGAAAGCGTTGGACTTATCAGACTTTACAAACAGAACAGATATTGATAATAAAGAGCTGTTCTATATCAATTTGAATGAAAAGTACTCTGCAGGAGTAAAATTATCCAAAGGTTTTCTGCTTTTAAAGGGATCATATGTCAATAAGGATTACGATGAATCGCTTCCAGAGAGCGTGAAGCTGTTAAGAGAAGCGTATCTTAATGACGAAGAAAAGTATTCTGGAGATGCAACTCTTGTTGATATCAAATTCAGAACTCCGACAATGGCGGCAGGATTTGTTTGTGGCAGGATGGTCAATGGTAATGATGCCTGGAAAAAAATAAATCAAACGAATTCGGAAAGCTTTACTAATAAAAGAGAAGATACTGATGTTAATAATAACATCATAAAGAATCAGGATAATGGAAATATTTCTGCTGAAGATAATAAGAAAGATTCTGATATGCTTTATCTGATAGCAGATTCTTACAGCGCAGCTGGTTTTTATAAAAATGGTCATTTCATAGTTAAAAAAGGATCTTCTATTTGTAAATACACATCGTATACCTGCTCCGCTGAGATTAAAATTCGCAGAAAACAGCTTGTTAAAGATGGTGTAATACAGGATGGACTATTTGTAGTTAATGCAGAATTTGACAGCGAAAAAACTGCTGCGCAGATTATTACAGGACATAATGCTGCAAATAGTCATTGGAAGCATTCTGATGGTACACCGGTATAAAAACCAAGCATAATATGGGGCAAATTTTGTATATATTTTGTCCCGTGTATCTTGACTTTATTACTTTACATGTTATATCATTGGGATAAAAGAGGTACATAATTTTTCCCAGAAATGGAGGCACTTATGCCAAAACAGTTACATGTAAGACTTGATGATTCGATATATAATTCATTGATAAAATATTCTTCAGTAAATGATATTTCTATCCAGGATACAATTTCATCTGCGTTGATGCAGTTTATTGACAGACAGTCTAAATTTGTAAAGAAAGATCAAAAATCTAAGTTCACATTTATAGATCTGTTTGCTGGAATAGGCGGTATGAGAATTGCATATCAGAATGTTGGGGGAAAATGTGTTTATTCTAATGAATGGAATAAATACAGCCAGCAGACATATTTTGCAAACTTTGGTGAGCAGCCTGATGGTGATATAACAAAAGTAGATGCTTCTTCAATCCCTGATCACGATATTCTTGTTGCTGGATTTCCGTGTCAGCCATTCTCAATTGCAGGAGTATCTAAAAAAAACAGTATGGGAAGACCAACAGGTTTTGAGGACAAAACACAGGGAACGCTGTTTTTTGATGTCTGCCGTATTTTAAAAGCCAAAAGACCAAAGGCCTTTATGCTTGAGAATGTAAAGAATCTTAAAAGTCATGACAAGGGGAGGACTTTTAAGATAATAATGGAGTCACTGGATGAATTGAATTATCAGGTTTTTTATGCAGTTCTGGATGGTCAGAATTTTGTCCCTCAGCATAGGGAAAGAATTTTGATTGTAGGTTTTGACCGTGACAGGTATGGAAGTGATATAGATTTTTCATTTGATATTACTCCAAAAGATCCCAAGCCTGTTATGCGGGATATCCTACAGAAAAAAGTAGACAGTAAGTATACGCTGTCGGACAAGCTGTGGACATATCTTCAAAATTATGCGGCCAAACACAAAGCCGCCGGACATGGCTTTGGATATGGTATTGCTGATCCTGATGGAATATCAAGGACTCTCAGCGCCCGATATTATAAGGATGGCTCAGAGATTCTTATAGCTCAAAAAGGTAAGAATCCAAGAAGGCTTACTCCCAGAGAATGTGCAAGACTCCAGGGATTTCCAGACAGCTTTAAAATTGTTGTATCGGATACACAGGCATACAGGCAGTTTGGAAATTCTGTAGTAGTTCCCTTGATGGAAAATGTTGCAAAACTTGTAGTGGCCAGGATGGAAGAGCTTGACAGCTGTGATCTGGCTTTGGAGGCATGACTAGTATGGATGTAGTAGATATGGCACAAAAAGCTGTTTCAGCTGTGATACAGGGAGAGATGTCTTTCTGCAAGTTTATGAGTGCAAATGACAGTGGAGAATCTGGTGCCCATCAAGTCGGATTTCTTATCTCACTTCATGCAAAAGAGATGATGTTTACAGATGATGAAATGCGTGAAAACGATATTTTGAAAAAAACTGTAAAAGTCAACTGGCAGAACGGTGAAATTATTACAGAAAGTGTCTTCACATGGTATAAAAGTAAACATGAGATCAGACTGACCAGATTCGGGAGGGATTTTCCTTTTATTGATCCTAAGTATACAGGTGCGCTTTTTGTATTGGTAAGAAACGGTATACAGAATTTTTCAGCATATATTCTCAATTCAGATGATGATATTCAGCAGTTTCTTGATGCATTTGGCATGACACCGGCTGAGACAAATCATTTGATCAATGCATCGAATATCAGTGACAGTTTTAAGGAAGATATAGAAATTAAGAACTTTATAAGTCAGATACACGGGGATTTTCCAGCTTCTGAAGTTATGTCTCATGAGGCCCGAATTATCATTTATAGTTTATTTTTTAATAAGCCATTGACTGATTCACAAAAAGATTCGGAGAAAATCGCACATCTGATAAGTTCCAATCCAGATAAAATTCTTCTACAGTGGACAAATACTGAATTCAGGTTATTCCGGGCACTAGAAGATGCTAAATATGGAGACCAGATAAAAAGAGGATTTTCATCAGTTGATGAATTTATTGAAGTGGCTAATAAAGTGTTGAATCGAAGAAAGAGCCGTGCAGGAAAAAGTCTGGAGCATCATCTTGCAGCCATATTTGACAGCTGTAAGATAAAATACACTCCTCAGGCAGTTACAGAGGGTAATAAAAGACCTGATTTTATTTTTCCATCTATTGAGGATTATCACAATGCAGAATTCTCTATAGAACATCTCTGCTCACTGGCAGCAAAAACCACCTGCAAGGACAGATGGCGTCAGATACTTAATGAAGGCAACCGCTTCAAGGGAAGAAATAAATATCTCTGTACTCTGCAACAGGGAATTTCATCGGCTCAGATGGATGAGATGGAAGCAGAGAAGGTAATTCTTGTAGTTCCAAAGCCATACATATCAAGTTACCCATCTGACCGACAGGACAGAATATGGACAATCTCAAAGTTTATTGATTTTGTCAAAGAGATGGAAGATATAAAATAGCTTATTAATCCACCCAATTTTGTCATTTTCGTTGACATATAATATTGAAAATATTCGAAAATGTAGACGATGATTTGGATGGATGTTTTATTTATTGTATCCTGATAAAATTAATATTGATATATTTTTAGTGAGGTGCAATATATGTTTGGTGATACAAATTTAATTGATGTTAAAAAGCTAAGAAATGATATGAAGAATAATGCTCTGAGCGCATATTTTGGTGGAGGTATTGGACCGGCACTTATTGATGTTTCGGCTGTGGAACGTGCATCAGATGATGAAGTAATTAGTGTCTGCTGATTAGCAAAAAATCTTTAAAAATTGCCTAAAATACGCGATTTCTGGCTCAATATAGGGTATAATAGATGCATGGATTTTTGATATTTCATTCATCTTTTCGTGCAGTTTCTGCATAAAATTTTACCC
>JAQYGS010000158.1 GCA_028722515.1 Clostridia bacterium
CCTTTCCTGACAGAACATAGGCAAGTCCGATCTTGATCAGATCAGGAATAATGAAGGGAACCACGCACCATCCCAGAACTGTGGCAAGACCTACAGCACCTGAGGATCTTGTATAAACGATCATAAACCATATGGTTCCAATAGCATAACACACGATGAGCCCTGCAAGCATGGAAAGAATCTGCATTACCGGCTTTTTCCCCAATAATCTCTCAAGTCCCCACATAACAAGGGCAGAAAACAGAAAACCTACAATATATCCTCCTGTAGTTCCAAGCAGGATTCCCATTCCTCCCTGAAAACCGGCAAATACCGGAATTCCCAGAGCTCCCAGAAGAATATATACCAGCACTGCAAGAGTACCTCTTTTCCCTCCCAGCACGCCTACTGCCACAAACACTCCAAAAGTCTGTAAAGTAAAAGGAACCTGGGCTGGTATGGAAATCCAGGAACATATTGCCATAATTACTGCAAAGACGGCAATATAGACCATATCATAAGTTTTACTTCCTTTTATTTCTGTTGACATCATTTTGTCCTCCTCATTAGTTAAATGATGTATTTAATTTAACACTGCGAAGCAAAAATGTCAACTGTTTTATTGTGTAAGTTTACATTCTGTTATTTTTAAATCTCCGGTCCACAATATACTCTCTGCCTGATGATATCCGAGTACAATTCCAGTCCCTTTCCATCTGTCACATAAATTATATGGGCATACTGGCCGCAGTCTGGAAGAATATCCGTAAGAAGATTATTCTTTTTTGCCTTTTCCTCCTTAAAAAGAACTCCCGGCTGTTCTTTAAAAAGAGCAATATAGAACACTCCGGATTCTACCAGATCCTGAAAGAAATGGCTGCCATAGGATATCTCAGGCATCATTCCCTCATTCTGATAAGAAATCTCGCACATTGCTGCCATATTACTGATCTCTGTAAAATGAACAGGAACACCAAGAGACGGTGTGGTTGTTCCCCATCGTCCGGGACCCATCAGAAGAACATTCTGATCTTTCAGCAGCTGATTCAGTCTGCCTATCACTCTGGCTGTCTGATACTTCTCCTGTTCCTGACATTTCATATATTCATGTATATCCACAAAAATTATCTTATCCAGAGCAATTCTTATATTTCCTCCCATAAAGTTTCCTTCTGAATAAAAAAGGCAGTCATCTTTGCTTTTTATTTCCGGTATTTCAACTGTTCTGCCCAGTCCTCTGGTCTGAAGGGGTCTGCACTGAACCAGATTAATAAAGAAGTGGTCTTCATCCTGAAAATTCACTGTAAATTCAATATCTACAGGATAATCATAGGTATCAGATAAAAGCTTCAGTATTTTTCTCATAATTTCCGGAAATCTGGTCTGGGTCAGCATCTTTTTAAAGTTCACGGTAAACGGCACCGGAATGTCTGTATAGCCAAGTTCGCGCAGCCGGTCTGCCTCAGAATAATCCATAGTCATAAAAAGATTCTTATCTACTCCTATATTCTCTTTCATCAGGTCGCTGATCTCTATACTGCGCCACTGATTTCTTTTCAGATCCAGAACGTCTGCTTTATGCTGGGAATATTTTCTCTCATCCTGTGATGCCAGAAGAGGAAGTCTGGATGGATCATCCAGTGCTGCAATTTTCACATAATCTCCTGTCACACGATCTACAGCCCTTGTTCCCAGCCCAAATACAAGACGCAGCATTCCCGCATTCATATCCATATTTTTATCCCAGACATACAAATTTGAAGAATTTCCTACTCCCGCTGCGTGAGGAAAAAAATAATCTCCATAGTAGTCTCCGGAAACACGCTGAACCAGAATGGCCATCTGTTCATCTTTAAAAGCCAGCCCTCTCTCTTTCCTGTACTGCAGTGCATCCTGACTCATTGTGCTTGCATAAACCCGGCGCACAGCATCCTCAAAGGCCTGCAGACGCTCTCCGGGAGTTCCCTGATTCACGCAGAAAATACTCTCATATTTACCTGCAAAGGCATTTCCAAAATTGTCCTCCTGCAAAGAACTGGAACGTACGATCACCGGGGACTGGCCAAAATATTCCAGCATATGTATAAATTCTTCTTCAATAATCTCTGGGAAACTGCCTGCGAGAAGTTTTTCCCGCAGGGGCTGTGCCATGGTAAAATATCCTTCCTTTGTTTTCTGCTGCAGCCTAAGTTCCCACCAGCCATTCTGTACAATATAGGTATAATAAACATCTGAACCTATAAAAAAGGAATCATCAGGCTCCAGACATTCCTGTATTTCCGGCATTTCCTTCGCTGCATTTTTAATAATTCTGCGGGCAAGAAGCATTCCCACACTTTTTCCCCCGATATATCCGGTTCCTATTTCCCTGGAAGCAATCTTAAGAAGGTCTTTCAGCTGAAAGTTCTGAACACATAGCTGTCTGATCCTTTCCTCCCGTCCAATAAAAAGTCCAATGAGAAGCTGCTTCATTTCTTCCTGATTTTCTTCAGGTTCCTTCAGAAGTTCTCTTGCTTTATCCATAGTTACATTCCAGTAATCCAGATGCTTTTTATCCCATTCAAAATCAGAAAAAAGCTCTGCAGCCTTTGCACTGGAAGTAATACTTACAGATTTTTCTCCCTCAATCTTATGGGGAAAGAACATGGTAGGAGAATATCTTCCATCAGCCTTCAGAGGATGAATATACATTTCTCCCTGAATCATATAAAGATCAAAGAGACACTGGGTAGTTTCCCTGATCCTGGCAATAGTATCAAATACATGCCGGTTCCTCTTAATTGCGAAATACGCAACTGTATCCATACGGTAAAGATAAGGACAGGTGACTTTAAAAAAATTACCGATCATAAGGTCAGAATACCAGAATTTTAACAAGTCTGTCAGGCAGTCAAAGACATAAAAAACATATCTCCCCTCATGCTCTGCAATCTGATGTACTGTAGTGGCAAACTGTTCAAAGCCTTTGGCTGCATTCAGCCGGTATACTTTTACATCCTCTGCCTTGTCCAGAACCGGAGGATGACTTCCAAACCTCAGATACACGATCCTTCTTTTATCTTCCCTTGCCTTTTTTATATAGGGATCCACCACTTTCTGATAATCTTCCATGTTATCGATCTGCCATACAACATTATCTCCGATTCGAAGCATGTCAATGGTTTTATCAAATCCCGGCATACCTGTGCTTACTTTTCCATGATATTGCATGCTCAACCCTCCTGTTATGAAAAAAATTTCTCAAATTTACTGATACAGTGCCTCTTTTGCCAGCTTATCCGCCTGTTCATTATAGAAATCCCCGGTATGAGCTGCAACCTTGCAAAAGGAAATATGAATGGTTTTTCCTGATCTCTGCATATACTGTGCATATTTGGATGTAAGTTCATTCTTTGTTCTCCAGGCGCCTGTTACCCACTTTTCAATTCCCTGATAATCATAACGGATTTCTATTCCCTTGTATCCATTTTCCTTTGCCCACTTTACGGCATTCATAGCTCCCAGCATCTCTCCGGCCACATTTCGGATCGCTGCACAGGCAGGATCATCTCCGTTTCCCGATTTTCTGGTTTCTTTTCCGTCAGGTGTAAGAAGAATACAGCCATAAGAATATTTATTAACAGACTTTTCAAAGCTTCCGTCTACATAGGCAATGACCATATTGTCAGGCACCTGGATCTTTTTCTGTTCCTTTAGTCCCAGATAATCCATTGCTTCTTCTTTATCTGTAAAAGATTTAAACTCTGCTCCTGAATAGCCGTCAACAGCCTTTTTACACTGATCCCATGTCTGAAAAAGACCTGTCTGAAATCCTTTTTTTACTGCATATATTTTTTTCTTTGCCATATATTATTCCTTTTTTATTAAATTTGTTTTGATACACTTTCAGTCTACACTATATACGCTGGTGCTGTCTACATAATTCACAAATACCATATTGACAATTTCCTTTTCTTAAAGGTATAATACTGAGTAATCAGACAGGCAATGCAATGACAGGGAGGAGTATACAACCCCGAAATGCACAGAGAGGAAGTAAGCAGTTTTCGCCCTAGGCAATATGCCCGGGGCTTTTTTTTGTAATTTCCATTCACAAAAGGAGGTTTCAATATTATGAAACAGATTTCAGGAAACAAATTACTGGTCAAAGCCCTGAAAGAGGAGGGTGTAGAATACCTTTTCGGTTATCCGGGTGCTTGTACCATTGACATCAGCGATGAATTATACAAACAGGATGATATTAAAGTAATCCTTCCCCGCCACGAACAGGCACTTGTACATGCTGCAGATGCCTATGCCAGAACCACAGGCAAGGTAGGAGTATGTCTTGTTACCAGTGGTCCCGGTGCAACCAATCTTGTCACCGGTCTTGCTACAGCCAATTATGACAGCGTTCCCCTTGTATGCTTTACTGGTCAGGTGGCCCGTCCTCTTATTGGAAATGATGCCTTTCAGGAAGTGGATATCGTAGGAATCACCCGAAGCATTACCAAATACGGAGTGACAGTAAGTAACCGTGCAGATCTGGGACGTATTATTAAAGAAGCTTTCTACATTGCCCGTACCGGCCGCCCCGGTCCTGTGCTCATCGACCTTCCCAAGGATGTTATGGCAGAGCTTGGAAGTGCAGAATATCCAAAAACCGTAAACATCCGCGGATATAAACCTAACACGGATGTACATATCGGCCAGCTCAAAAGAGCGATCAAGGTTCTGAATAAAGCGAAAAAGCCTCTTTTCCTTGCAGGAGGCGGCGTAGTCATTTCCCGTGCTCACGATATTTTCCGCAAGGTTGTAGAGAAAACAAAGGTGCCTGTGGTTACCACTGTTATGGGCAGAGGTGCCATTCCTACCGACCATCCTCTTTTCATCGGTAATCTTGGTATGCATGGTTCCTATGCGGCAAATATGGCTGTCAGCAACTGTGATGTACTTTTTTCCATAGGAACCAGATTTAATGACAGAATCACAGGCAAGCTCCATGAATTTGCTCCTCATGCACAGATCGTTCATATTGATATTGACACTGCCTCTATTTCCAGAAACATACATGTGGATATTCCCATCGTTGCAGATGCAAAGGAAGCAATCACCAAAATGGACGAATATGTTCAGGAATGTGCTACTGACAAATGGCTGTCCGAGATCAGGGCCTGGAAAGAAGAGCATCCTCTTACCATGCGTCCCAACAGTCTTCTGAGTCCGATGGACATTCTGAAAGTGATCAATGAGCAGTTTGACAATACTATCATTGTAACCGATGTGGGACAGCATCAGATGCTTGTTTCCCAGTATGCAGAGATTACAGAAGGCAAACAGCTGATCATGTCCGGAGGACTGGGCACTATGGGTTATGGTCTTCCGGGAGGCATTGGAGCCAAGATCGGCAATCCGGATCGTCCTGTGATCGTTATCTCCGGTGACGGAGGCATTCAGATGAATATTCAGGAGCTTGCCACAGCTGTACTGGAAGAGCTTCCTGTAATCGTCTGTATTTTTAACAATGAATATCTGGGTATGGTGCGTCAGTGGCAGAAACTTTTTTACGGAAAACGTTACAGTATGACAAACCTGCGCTCCGGTGCCCTTTCCCGTCGTACAAACGGAGAGGAATTCCCGGAATATACTCCTGATTTCATTAAACTGGCAGAAAGCTACAGGGCAAAAGGCATCCGGGTAACAACGAAAGAGGAAATTGCTCCTGCCTTTGAGGAAGCCAAAAAGAACACCAAAGCACCTACAGTAATTGAATTTATCATAGATCCGGAAGAGATGGTCTACCCTATGATCAAACCGGGCGGCACTCTGGAAGATATGATTATGGATTGTTAGGAGGATGGATTATAATGGAAAAAGGAATGAAAAAAAGGTGGATCTCTCTCTATGTGGAAAATCAGGTCGGTGTTCTGTCCAAAATATCCGGACTTTTTTCCGGAAAATGTTATAATCTGGACAGCCTGACTGTGGGGACTACAGAAGATCCTACAGTATCCAGAATGACCATTGCTACTGTCAGCGATGATGAAACCTTTGAACAGATCAAGAAACAGCTGAACCGTATGATAGAGGTAATTAAAGTCATAGATTTTACGGATATTTTTGTCCGAATGAAGGAAATCCTTTATATCAAGGTCTTTAATTGTACCATTGAAGATAAAACAGAGCTGTTTCAGATCGCAGAAACTTTTAAGGCAAAGGTAATCGATTACGGCAAAGACAGCCTTCTTCTTGAGTTTGTCCAGACAGCTACAAAAAACGACGCTGTGATCAAACTTATAAAAGAGGAATTCCACCATATTGAAGTGGTACGTGGAGGAAGTGTGGGAATTGAATCCATCAGTATGATGGAACGTTAAATATTGAAAGGATAATACAAATGAATAACAATAATCAGGAAACCTGGCTTGCAACACCGGATCCCCGTCTGTTCGTCAGCAATACAGCTAAATTCAATGAACTGATGATGAAATACCGATGTACGGTGCGTGAAGTTCAGACTAAGCTTGAGGTCCTTAATGATGAATTTTCAGTTGAGTATCAGCGTAATCCTATTTCTTTCATCAAAACACGGATCAAATCTCCTGAAAGTATATACAAAAAGCTACAGAAGCTGGGATATGATTTTACAGCAGAGAATATTCTTAATCATTTAAATGATGTAGCGGGAATACGCGTAGTATGTGCCTTCATCGATGATATTTATACGGTAGCAGACCTGCTTGCAGGACAGGATGATATTAAAGTGCTCCAGGTCAAAGATTATATTAAGAACCCCAAGCCAAACGGCTACCGAAGCTATCATATGATCGTTGAAATCCCCATCTTTTTCTCAGAAGGGAAAACGCCTATGAGGGCAGAAGTGCAGATTCGTACCAATGGTATGGATTTCTGGGCTACTCTGGAACATCAGCTTCGTTACAAAAAAGGTCTGGAAGAAATGGACGGTTATGAGGATATCAGTGAAGAGCTTACCAAATGTGCCATTGAGCTGATTGAGATGGACAATGAAATGCAAGGCATCAAAAACAAAATCGGTCGGTTTTATAATATTTAGATAATAAAAAAGAACCTGAAAAACAGGTTCTTTTTTATTATCTGCTACCTTTCCTCACGGAAATAGGAAAGTCCAAGACTTTCAGGCGGCTGGTTTTCTTTCTTCTTCCGGAAGCTGACCACAACAAGAACAATAATGGTTACAACATATGGAACCATCTGGACAAGATCAGTCACATAGCTTGCCACTTTGATGCCCATAAGACTTGGAAGGAACTGATACAGCCAGTAAAGCATTCCGAAGAGATATGCTCCCCAGATTGCGTTTAACGGCTTCCAAGTAGTAAAGATAACAAGTGCTACAGCCAGCCAGCCAAGTGCTTCGATCTGTCCTGTGGTAGCCCATATACCCTGGTTATAATCCAGCACATAATATAATCCGCCGATACCGGAAAGTCCTGCGCCAATACAGGTTGCAAGATATTTGTATTTCGTAACATTGATACCTGCCGCATCTGCAGTGCCCGGATTCTCTCCTACTGCACGGAGATTCAATCCCACACGTGTTTTATTCAGAATGAAATGAAGAAGCACTGCAATAATGATTGCCACATAAACAAGAAATCCATAGCCAAACACTGTTTTTCCCACTACTCCAAGCTTATGAAGATAGGGGATCTTTTTTGAAAAAGAAGCATAAGCCAAAGGTGCTGCACTGTAGCTGGAACCGTTCAGGATAAATACACCAAAGAAATTAGCAACACCCATACCAAAGGTAGTAAGTGCAAGACCTGTTACATTCTGGTTCGCTCTAAGTGTAATGGTAAGAAAACTGAAGATCAGGCCTCCAAGCATAGACGCCAGAATTGCAGCCAGCAGAGCTATGATCACACATATCACACCATTAGGATTGGGTGAAAGTTTTTCATAAAAATAGGAACTTGCAAAGCCTGCAAAACCGCCAAGGTACATAATTCCTGGAACGCCCAGGTTCAGATTTCCGGATTTTTCCGTTAATATTTCACCCATTGATCCAAACATAATAATGGTGCCAAATGGAATTGCTCTTATAATCCATGCAATTAAATTACTCATCTAGCGCACCTCCTTCCTGGAATTACGAAATACCATGCGATAATTAATAAAGAATTCACTGCCCAGGATAAAGAACAAAATCACGCCTTCAATAATACTGGATGCAAAATCATTCAG
The DNA here is from genome assembly GCA_028722515.1 of Clostridia bacterium. GTDB lineage: Bacteria > Bacillota > Clostridia > Lachnospirales > Lachnospiraceae > Blautia_A. The sequence continues at coordinate 8,185 of JAQYGS010000158.1, forward strand.
GCTGTATGCAGAAGCGATTTCTGCCGCGCCTCGGGACAGAAATACCAGCAGGAAGGAAATCAGTGCCATATAAAATGTATTAAACTTAGCTAGCCATGCTACGATAATTGCCGTAAATCCCTGTCCTCCTGCAGAAGCAGTGGAAATAGTCTGATCCTTTCCCGCTACAATAAGGAATCCTGCCAGACCACAGATGGCTCCGGAAATAATCATAGTTCGTATGGTTACTTTCTTTACATTAATTCCTGCATAGCGGGCTGTATTTTCAGATTCACCCACAACTGAGATCTCATATCCCTGTTTGGAGTATTTCAGGTAAAAGAACATTACAAAAGTTAATATAACTACAATAAGAATATTAATATTGTATCTCTGTCCCAGAAACTGAGGAAACCATCCTGCCTGTGTTGACATATTCAGTTTACCAAGGCTGGAAGCCTTTCCCCGCATAATATTCGTCATACATGCTACAATACTTGTGGCAACATAGTTCATCATAAGGGTAAAAAGTGTTTCATTTGTATTCCAGTGTGCCTTGAAAAACGCAGGAACAAATCCCCAGACTCCACCGGCTATGATGCTTGTAAGAAACATAACAAGGAAAAGAATGGGTGTAGGCAGGCTCTGACCACATTTTACCATAACAAGGGCAGTAGCAAGTCCCCCCATTAATACCTGGCCTTCAGCTCCGATATTCCAGAACTTCATCTTAAACGCAGGGGCAAGTGCAATACCAATGCAGAGAAGGGTTACCAGATCTCTCATTGCCCAGGAAAAACGTGTACTGTTCATAAAAGTACCATTAAACATTACACCGTAAACAGACAGGGGATTAAGTCCCGTTACCGCAAAAATAAAGATTGCATCCACTACAAGAGCCAGCAGAATAGAAATTGCGCGGATAAATATCTTCTTTCCCATAGTGGTACCGTCACGCTTGACAATACGTACAAAAGGCTCTTTCACTTTAGTATTACTCATTTACCGCACCGCCCTTCTTAAGATTTGTCATAAGAAGACCCACTTCTTCTTTCGTAGTATTCCTTGCGTCCAGAATACCATTAGCCTGTCCGTCACACAGCACAAGGATTCTGTCACACAGATCAATCAGCACATCCAGATCCTCTCCTACATAAACCACTGCAGAACCGCTCTCTTTCTCCTCATTCAGCAGGTTATAGATCGTGTAGGAAGTATTAATGTCAAGTCCCCGGACTGCATAGGCTGTCATAAGGACTGTAGGCCTTTCTGCTATTTCACGCCCTACCAGTACCTTCTGCACATTACCACCTGAAAGTCTGGAAACAGGAGTATTAATACTTGGAGTTACAACTTCAAGATCATCTCTTACCTTCTCTGCAAGAGACTTGGGTGCTTTCATATCTGTAAGAGGAGAATGACCTTTACCATAACTCTTCAGCAGCATATTTCCTGTCATTCCCATAGAACCAACAAGGCCCATTCCAAGACGATCCTCAGGTACAAAAGCAAGATGGACGCCTGCATCACGAATCTGTCTTGGGTTCATTCCCACAAGCTCCAGAGGTTTATCTTCTTTTCCTTTTTCAAAAAATTTAATGCTGCTTCCCTCTGCAGTAGTCTGAAGTCCGGCCACTGATTCAAGCAGCTCTTTCTGCCCGTTTCCGGAAATTCCGGCAATTCCAAGAATCTCTCCTCCATAGGCATCGAAGCTTACATTATTAAGCACCTTTACATTTTCTCTGTTATATACTGTGAGATTTCTGACCGCCAGCCGCTTAACAGGATTTACGGGGTCCGAACGCTTGATGTTCAGGGTCACTTTCTTTCCAACCATCATTTCTGTAAGAGAAGACTCTGTTGCATCTTTAGTATCTACAGTACCTACGTATTCTCCTTTTCTTAAAATTGCCACCCTGTCAGAGATTTCAAGAACTTCATGAAGCTTGTGAGTGATAATGATCACAGATTTATTATCTGCTCTCATATTTCTGATCACATCAAACAGTCTTTCTGTTTCCTGAGGTGTAAGAACCGCAGTAGGTTCGTCAAGAATCAGAATATTGGCACCTCTGTAAAGAGCCTTTACAATTTCAAGGGTCTGTTTCTGTGACACACTCATTTCATAAACTTTTTGATTCAAATTAAGGTCAAAATGATATTTATCACAGATTGCCTTTGCTTTTGCCTGAATCGCCTTCATTTCAAACTTTTCGCTTTTGTCAAGACCAAGAGCAATATTTTCGCAGGCTGTAAAAACATCGATAAGTTTGAAATGCTGGTGAATCATTCCGATTCCAAGATCATAAGCATCTTTCGGAGAACGTATCTCCACAGGTTTACCCTCAACCAGAATCTCTCCTGAATCCGGATAATAAATTCCTGCGATCATATTCATGAGGGTAGTTTTACCACTTCCATTTTCTCCAAGAAGTGAAAGAATCTCTCCCTTTCTGATATCCAGCGACACATCTTTATTTGCAATAACCTTTCCAAATGTCTTGGTTACATTCTTTAACTGTATTGCATATTCCATGAAGCTGTGCCTCCCTTCTCTATATTTATATTCTGATTAATTATACCATAAAAAAGCACAAAGGGAAGCACAAAGCTCCCCTTTGAAGTCATTTTTTTATATATATTTACTTTATTCGACTGCTTCTGCGTCCTCAGTGATTCCATCAATACGAAGTGTAAAGTATGGTGCACTTCTGAATGTAGATTCAGAAAAATGTCCATCTTCAATTGCTTCTACAGTGTCACCCTGGTAAACAACAGTTGCAGGATCTGTTGTGAAATCCATGAAGGACATATCACATTCTGCTGTAGTAACTTCCTGGCCATCTACAGTAAATGTAGAAGTATCAAATACCTGAAGAGAACCATCTTTCAGCTTGGATTCGATATCATTTACATATTCTTCTGTACCTTCTGCACAGGACTCGCCAAGAGCTGTGATTCCTACAGCATCTTCATCAAATCCTTTTGACCAGTCTGTATCAATGGTTCCACCATTCATTGCAGTTTCCAGAGCATATTTATAATATACAGACCAGTTATTTGTTGCAGATGTAAGAGCAGCTGTAGGAGCAGTCTCAAGCATATCAATGTTATATCCTACAGAGTAGCAGATCTTTCCGGAATCCAGAAGCTTCTGAGTAGCTGCAGGCGCACCTGTGGAGTCTGCATGCTGTCCGATAATAACTGCACCATTTGCAATAAGTGCTTCTGCTGCTGCGCCTTCTTTATCAATATCAAACCAGGAGTTTGTATACTTAACTTCCATTACTGTGTTAGGAACAATGCTCTTAACACCAAGATAGAATGCTGTGTAACCGGAAACAACTTCTGCATAGCTGAAAGCACCTACATATCCGATCTTAACATTGCCATCTGCATCAAAGCTGTCTGGCTGTGTCTCCTCTGTCAGAGTGCCATCGTCTAAAAGTTCCTTTAATTTCAGGCCTGCAACCACGCCTGAAACATAACGTGCTTCGTAAATATTGGTAAATGCGTTTTTGAAGTTATCGCATCCGCTGATGGCTGCAAAGTCACCGGTCATAGAAATAAATGTGGTATCCGGATATTCCATTGCTGCCTGTACCATATATGTCTGATGTCCGTAACTGTTGGAAATAACGAGCTTGCATCCCTGGCCTACAAGGTCAACAGCTGCATCGTAACAGGAAGAATCTTCTGGAACTTTATATTTCCAGATAATCTGGCTGTCATCAAGACCTAATTCCTTGGCAGCCTCCTTAAGCCCTGTAATGTGTGCCATAGAATAGCCTTCTGTTTCATCACCGACAAGAATTACACCGACTTTAAAATCCGGGTCAGCTTCTGCGTATACGGTGGTGCTGAACGCAACAAGTGAGATCACCATTATAGCGGCCAACATCAGGCTGACAAGTTTCTTCATGCCTTTTTTCATAATTGAAGTCCTCCTTTATGTATTTGTTTTTTATAACAAGCTTATTTTAGGTAAAACGAAGACAAAAGTCAACACATTTTAATCATTTAATACGATAAAATCATAAATTTTTTTCTCTTTCCTCTTTTGCCTTTTCTCTTTGTCTGGTAAGATCATAATAATCGTCAGTCAGAATCCCGTGACGGCACATAGCATCGAAAACTTCCTGCTGTGCAGGGGTCATTTTCATACCAATGGAATTATTATAATCCGTAAGCACACATCCTGTTTTTTCAATCAGCCAGAACAAAGGTGAATCATTCTCCGGAATCATTTTAAAAATATCATTTTCCGAATATGGAAGCAGCTCCATCATGGCATGTAAATGCCCCTTATCTATTCTCCTGTAATCCCCATCCGGTAAGATGATCCCATCTGAAAAATTGCTGTCTTTCTTTTTCATTTCATTAAGCAGTTCTTCCGTAACTTTCATATCCACATCTCTTTTCCCAAAAAGAACAGCCGTATGAATAACTTTCAGATACGGCTGTTCTTACATAATCATTGATATCCTGATCTGTTATTTTTTCTTCTTAAAATACCACAGCAAAAGAATAATGAGAATAATTCCGATAATGCTGATTACTATAATAGGTACAGCTGTCCCGGATGATGACTTTACATCTTCCCCTGAGGCTTTCTGAGTTTTCTCTTCTGAAGATGCAGTCTCTGTCGTTTCATCAGTTGTCTCTGCAACAGTTGTGACTGTTTCTGTCGGAGTGGCTTCTGCTGTTGGTGTTACTGCTTCCGTCGGAGTGGCTTCTGCTGTTGGTGTTACTGCTTCCGTCGGAGTCGCCTCTGCTGTTGGTGTTGCTATCGGCTTCGGTGTGGGAGTTCCTGTTGGCTTGGGTGTAGGTGTTGCTGTCGGCTTCGGTGTAGGCGTTGCTGTCGGTTTCGGTGTAGGTGTGGCTGTTACCTCTGCTGATGCCTGTGCATTTCTGACCTCCATAGTCTGAGCAGAATCATTTGCCTCCATATTCACTACATCATTTTCCGGTTTATAGTCTGTATCTTTGTCCAGATTAATCCATCCTTCTTCACTTTCCGTATCAGCCTTTCCCCAGTTAACCCCGTCTTCGGCCTGAACAAACTGGGAAATATGTACTGTCTGTCCATTGGCAATGCTCTGGGGTGGAGATACTTTTTCAAATTTCTCACCCGGTCCTCTGTAAAGTTCTGCAGAGCCATCCTCCGTTTGAACCTTTACATCAAAATCCACATTATGGCCGCCAAAAGCATTGTACTCTTCTTTAGCCGCCTCAGAAGGTGTAACAGGCCTCAGATCATCCATGGAAACATAACCGTTCATTCCATGATATTCCACATAGCCCCAGTCCTTATTATCTTTTCCTTTCTTCTCACCCTGAATATGAAATGCAGTTCCATTGGCAACAAGCTTATCATTAATCTGATTGCTCTGCGGATCTGCCTCTGAATTTATATTGATTCCTCCGGCAGCACTCTCTACTACCATGTAATAATCCGTTACATAGTCCGGTTTCTGTCCGGATCCCTCATCAGCCCACACATTCAGTGCAAGAATAAAGCTGCACAATATTGATAAAAAAACGTTAAACCCCTTCTTCATGTTTCCAACCTTCATTTCTCAGATCACCGCTTCACAGCAGATGATTCTGTATATTTACTTAAAACTACTCCATCAGGTTCCTTTACATATGCTCTTACCGCATAGTAGTATAATACACCTTTTTTAGCCGTTTTGTCCAGATATGTTTCATAAGTTCCTTTAGAAAAATTTTTCAGCATTTTATATGATCCGTTTTTGGTTTTTCTGTATACACGATATCCATCACAGTTCTTCTGAGGTTTCCAGGAAATACGGATTCCAGTTGACCCGGGCTTGAGGGAAGATATCTTTTGTCTGGCTGGAGCTGCTTTTATTACATCTCCTGTTACATATTTACTGCTATATGTTTTATCTCCTGCTTTCTGATATGCCCGTACCGTATAACAATAAGCTGCATTAGCAGTCACTTTGCTGTCTTTATAACTTAACACGGAAGATTTCACATCAGCCAGTCTGGTCCACTTTCCTCCCTTTCCAGGTTTTCTCCATACTGTGTACCACTGTGCTCCTGATACTTTTTTCCAGGTAATAGTATTATATCCACTTGAAGAAACACTTACCTTAAATTTGGGAGTTGCCAACTGTCTGGGAGGATTTACCGTAACGGTTACTTTTTTAGTCAAGCCTGTAGAATCTGTACTTCGGCAGGTAATAACTGCCTTGCCTGGATTTCTGGCAGTAATTTTCCCGTTCTCATCCACAGATGCCACACTCTTATCACTGCTCTGATAAGAAAGCCCTATATACCTCACGGAAGATGGAGTGACCTGAGCATTCATACAGGAAGTTTCACCAATATTTAAAGTAGTTTTATCAGGATTAGCAGAAAGCTTTGGGGTCACCGGACTGCTCTGAGTTTTTGTGTGAGCTTTAATTCTGGCAGTCCAGGATTTTGTATAGGCATCTGTCCATGTCTCAGATGTTTTTCCTTTGAAGAAAGTCTGTCCTTTCTCAATTCCAGGTGAAGTATTAAACCAGCCTGAGGAATACCCGGCCTCTATTCCCAGGCGGATGCTGTTGTTTCCTTTATTTTTGATCACAACGGAAAATTTTGTATTCTGAAGCAGAGTGACTTCGGGAAGAGCTATGGTACGTATTCCAGCCATAGACTGGTAATACTGAATGGGACTGCTGTATACAGGACTTCCGCTTGAAGGATCTGACGGATCTTTTACATTGGCATATACCTGTATCTCATAAAGAGCAGGATCGTTCAATGATGTTATATTGATCTCGCCAAGTGTTTCCGCCTTTCCCTTTCCTGCCTTGGCATCAAATATGGCAGCAACTGACTGATCTGCAGCAAGGGGTATTACAGTAGTAGCCGAAGAGCCATCATAAAAATAATTGTTTTTATACTTTACTGAATTTACGGCATCTACGGCAACCAGGTTTCTAAGCTCAGTGCTTTCATAGGATATATAAAAGAAACCGTTGTCTCCCCATTCGCTTCCCCAGCTGTTTTTTGCAATCCATGCTCCGTCAGAAGTTACTTTGGATCTGTCCAGGAAGTTATTTCGGGAATAATTGTCATCCCATCCTACTATCGTAACGATATGATTGTCTCCACCGGAAGCTCCCGACGGGTAACAATATGCTGCCGTATCCGGATTATAATAGAAGCCCTTGTTCATTGGAAGCATTACAGATACTGCATGATTTCCCATCAGCATTTCTTTTATTTTTTCCTGTGAATAATTAAAGAAATAGGCATTTTTTAAATAAGCCTCAGTATGATATGCCTTTTCTGCCGGAATAGAATCTGAAGGCAAAGGCACATCCTCTTCTGTAGTCATTCCTGACCATGTAGACAGAAAAATAGATGCCAGCATATTGTTTCCACCGGCATTCCGGTAATTTCCGGTCACACTGTTTACATCATCAGGAGTATTATTCAGGGGATCATTCTGCCTGTGTGAAAAAAAGTAGCTTAAATGTTCCTCGGAAAGGTCATATATCCCTTTATTCTGTGCCATAAGGGAGCTCTCCATAATCGCAGCCATTCCAAAAGCCCAGCAGTTTCCATATGGATTCTGATCTTTTGCAGGAGTAACATAATTCAGTTCCCGCATATCAAATGTCTCCGGATAAGACGATCTTCCCGCACTAAATGCTGCCACACATGTATCATCCGAATAGCTCTCAATCTCAGGTCCGGGGTCAAGTGGGGCCAGTGTGTCAAAGGGGGCCATCTGTTCCTCTTTTTCCTCCTGTGTCAGGGGACGGCCTTTAATATATCGAATTCCCTCGGTATGGGAATCATTATTCTGCTCCTCATCCTGAAAATTATCCTGTACATTTTCCTGTACATTTTCCTGTATATTTTCCTGTATATTTTCCTGTATATTTCCCGAAGAAAATTCCTGCTGTATTTCATTCTGATCGTTAAAAATTCCATCATTAAATTCTTCCTCTGCCATAACCGGCATACCAGTCAGAACCAAAGCTGAAACAAGAAATGCAGAAACAGTCTGCCTGATGCGATTTCTTTTTTTCTTCACGTCTGGATTCCTCCTTTTGTCAGATACTGCCATTATATCTTTTTATTCTGTAAAAGTCCATCGAAAATTCTTTCTTATATGTAATAAATCCACAGAACAACATAGTATGCTATCCTGTGGATCCATTTTGTCCTTTAATTCTTCTGTTGAGCCCCAAAAGCCCCCCGGAAGCTACGCTAAATGCCTGTGAGCACTTTCTTTCGCATAAAGAAAATAAGAAAGACTGTTCCTGCGGGCATAATCTGACACCATATATGTAATCTAATATAAGGTTTATGGTCTTTTGTCCGCCTTTCTAATTCTAGCAAATACAATAACAGATTACAATCACAATCGTTCTCTTTTATTTTTTAAAATACGACATGCCAAATCTCTTCGGATTTACTACATGCCTTTTATTTTTTTCATTAATTCTGCAAGTTCTTGATATTTGGAAGTTATATAACCATAATTCTGCCTCTTATGGGGAATCTGACAGTTAGTGCAATCCTTAAGCCCGGAGTCTGTATATCTGAAATTTCCTCCACACTTATCACCAAGAGCATATAATGGACAATAACAGAAAAGGCAATTAAAATTATCTGGATCTGCACCCTTATGGCATGGAAAATATTCGCATTTTTTATGACTGAAATAAGAATACTCCTTATCTTCCCAGCTCTGTTTATGCATATTTCCTTCTCCTTTTCATATAATCCTTAAAAAAAGAGGGAGCGATGCTACTTCGGGGTAGAAGTCTGATTCGTTCAAATATGCGCGGAGGGAACGAATATTTCCGAAGTAGTATCGCCTGCCATTTAATCATGTATAATTCATAAAGAACAGGCGCATTCCATAAAAAAATGTCTGCTTTCGTAAAAGCAGACAACGCTTCGTGGCTGCGGAATCCACAAAGTTGGTTGTTACACTTTACACGGAAGTTTAACCTCGCCATACCAAGCAGGTTTCCTGGCTCCAGGCTCATCGCTCCTCTCTCCTTCTCATGCTATGGCACAATGGAATCTTCTGAGATTCGCTCCTCTGTTACAGTGACCGGATCGCTCAGGTTTCTCACCTGATTCCCTCTTTCTGTACCGTATCTTATACGGTATCAGCACTTAATATGTTCTATATGGAATTATACTGATGCTATAATAACATCTCACATTATTAATGTCAAGAGCTAAAACAGAAACAGGTTCCTCGTCTCTTATGAGTCGAGGAACCTGTCCCTGCTTATACAAGTCTTCTTACAGAAGTAATAGTTCTGTAGGCTGCATTATTGCTTACCTTAATTCCATCTACAGAATTGGATGCATGAACGATCTGTCCATTTCCCATATAAATGGCAACATGACTGCCGTAACAGATCAGATCTCCAGGCTGAGCATCAGAATAAGAAACTTCTGTTCCTGCATTCTGCTGTTCATAAGATGTTCTTGGAAGATCTACTCCAAAATTCTTATATACACTCTGCACAAATCCTGAGCAGTCTGCACCATTGGTAAGGCTTGTTCCTCCCCATACATAAGGATTTCCAACAAACTGTGTTGCATAATCAACTACGGAAGAACCGGAAGATGAACTTCCTGCACTGCTTTCCTGTCCACTGTAATATTCTCCCTCAGGTACTGTATTATCGGAATCGATCACATTACCGTATTCATCGTACGTCACATCATCCTCATAACTCTCATCGGACTGAGTATCATAATATGTATCGTCTCCATCCTCTGATTCAGTATCCTGTTCATATTCTTCTGTATCTGCCTCCTCCTGAGCAGCTGCTGCCCGTGCAGCCTCTTCCTCAGCCTGGCGTCTTGCTTCCTCTTCAGCTGCAATCCGCTCAGCCTCAAGTCTGTTGATCTCTGCAGTCTGCTCTGCTAAAAGATTAGCATATTCTTCTGCCATCTGCTGTGCGTATGCCAGTTCATTATCAAAATCTGCAGATGCAGCTTTCTTCTCATCTATCTTACACTGAAGAACATATGACTGATCCTCGTAGGATTTCTTCATATCTTCCAGATCAGCCTTTTCGGATTCATACCGCTGTTTAATCGCTTTAACCTGTTTAGCAGTATTCTCGTATTTTTCAAGGCTTTTTCTGTCAAGCTTGTAAGTTTCCTGTGTGTATTCCACTTTTGTAAGAAGATCTGCAAGATTGTCTGCATTCATCATCATATTCAGCCATGCATCTTCTCCGCCTTTTTCATAAAGGAACTGAATATGTTTCTTAACTGTATTATACTGAGCCTCACAGGCATTCTGAGCTGCAGCAAGATTCTTCTTGGTTTTGATGATCTCCAGTTCTTTATTATCTATATCACCTTTCAGAGTATCAATTGTAACCATAGTATTAATAAGATCTGAATCAAGCTGTGCAATCTCACTCTGAAGCTGTGCTTTTGCACTTGCCAGTTCATCCATACGGGAATAAACCGAATCAAGCTGCTGACTGGTCCAAGCCTGTTCTTCCCTCAGTTCATCTTCCCTGGATGCGCTTACAGTGGCAGCCTGAGTCATACTCATCATTATTGCTAAAGTCAGACATACAATTTTTTTCTTCATGAAATCTCACCCTCATAATATTTTTATTGAATAATGTGTAACATTTTTGAAATATCTTTTTAATTCTTTTATATAGTAACATATCATTACCATAAATGCAAGGATTATTTCTTATTTGTTTTATATATTTGTAACATTTAGTAATGATTTTGAAATCATATTCCAAAAATAAGACTTTTATTATTTTGCTTAAACGCAAAAACTGTACACCTATAATCTGGTGTACAGTTTCTGTTTCATATATTTTAAAAAATACACTTAGTTAAACAAGTCTGCAAGAATCTGGTCTGCTGTCATATTCAGATATCCATCAGGATCTGCAAGAGTCTTTCTGTTCCATCTTAAGTAATTTCCTCTTCGTACATAATTACCACTTGAAGTATGATAATCATATTTTGTATAACCTGGATATCTTGACATATATTTTTTAGCAAGAGCTATAGCCTGGCTGGAATAGTCCCCATCAGGAGTAGGCGTTCCTGCTATCTGGCACCCAGCCTGTGGAGTGGAATGTACAATTACAGCACTCTTATCCTTACATTGTCCGAGAATGATCCATGTGTGGCCGTCATCATATCCTACATCACCGGGATATAGTTTCCATTTATTCTTGGAAAGGTCTGTCTGAGTAAGAATACTGCCCCAGCCTAAGGATTTATAATAGGGTCCCACTTCTCCGGAAACAACTGTATAGCCGGAACCTATTCCGGATTTTGACTGCATAACCTGGTATGCTGACCATCCTACAAATCCCGAACAGTCAAGACCCTTTGCCCTGTTTGCGTCACTGAGATCTCTGTAGTTATTATAATCATAATTACTGTTCTGGCTGTCATACCAGGATTTCCATTTGGGACTGACACCTTTTCTGGTGGAATCATTCCATCCCCCGCCCCATACGTAAAGAGCCTGACCTACAGGCTGAAGCGCTCCTGCCAGATAATTCTTAATCGTCTTAGTACCCGTTGAACTGACAGTATTAGTCAGTGCACCGTCAGAGCCAAAAACATATTTCTGACCATCAATGGTCACATTGCCTGTTGCCATTACACCGGTTTCCGGATCAAAATAATATTTATTGGAGCCGATGGTCTTCCATCCGGTTACCATTTTACCATTGCTTGGATTAAAATAATATTTCTTACCGCCTATACTCTGGAAGCCTTCCGCCATTACACCATCCTGGTCGAAAAATCTGGCTTCGCCATTAGAATTCTTTGCCCATCCCGTGAGCATGAAGCAGGCACTGGTAAAATATCTGGTCCTGTCTTTGCTGTCCGTCAGAAATGTTTTACATGCTGCAATACCGCTATTACTGTAAAAATAATATTTCTTACCGTTTAAAGTCAGCCATTTGGTCTGCATAAATCCTGTAACAGGATCAAAGTATCTCTTGTTCCCATTGGAATCCTCCAGCCATCCGGTAAGCATGATACCTGCACCTTTACTGAAGTAACGCTTCCTTCCCTGGCTGTCTGTTGCCCAGCCTTTCACCTGAACACCGGTGGAAGCATTAAAATAATATTTCTTATCACCCAGAACCAGCCAGCCCTTCTGTTTGGATCCATCTTCATTTATGTAATATGATTTCCCATCAATAGTAACAAATCCAGTCTTCGTTTCTGCTTTAACTTCTGCAGGAGAATAATACAGTTTAAAGCCCGCCATAAAAAGCAGCAGGAACAAAAGAATTCCCCATATTTTCAATTTCCTGTTTTTGTTTCGCATAAATACCTTCCTTTTCTTTCTATTGATTTGTTCCGCAAAACTTTTACAATGTTATTAAGTTTCTGTTAACCTATTATAATTCATTTTTATGTTGCCGTCAACTTCCAAGTAAAAAAATGTTAATTTTTTTAAACAAAAAAGACAGGGATCGAAACCCTGTCTTTATCCTGTTTTGATCAGCAACAGAAAATTCCGCTGCCCGGACAGCATATGCTGCAGGCCAGGTTAGCCAGACACAGTTTGGTGCAGAATCCATCTCCTGAATTGGGCATACCGCCAAAAGGACTCTGCATTTCCTGATACCAGGTGCCTCCGCCCTCCATTCTCTGAAGGAGCATACGGTACTGTGCATTATCCGGTTCCAGTCTGACGGCTTCCCGGATATCATTTAAAGCATTTACATTGTTGCCAAGTCCCATATTTGCCATAGAAGATAAGTAATACCACTGGCCATTGCGGGCAGAAAGAGACTGCAGAACATTCATCGCCTCTTTATAATGCCCGCTTTGAATATAGTTGGCCGCCGCCTGCCTGCGGATACTCTCTTCATCCTGATAACCACCGTTATTTGCCTGGCCGGAGAAGCCCCCGAACCCTCCATAATTATCATAGGAAGTTCCCTGCTCTCTTTCCTTCAGGATCTGTTCATATGCCTGCTGAACCTGCTTAAATTTTTCCTCTGCTTCTGCTTTATTGGGATTATTGATATTTGCATCCGGATGGTATTTTCTGCTCAGCTTTCGATATGCTTTTTTTATTTCTTCATCAGATGCATCTCTGGATACACCCAATACACTGTATGGATCACTCATTTTTTTTCTCCCGTGCTTCCTTCCTCGCTTTGCTGACTGTTTCAAAGCGGCACCATACACCGGAATACAAAATATTCCTGAGAATATCCGTGTATTTTACAATTGGAAGCTTTTCAAATTCTCTGCAGGCCTGTGCCATCATCATCATGAGAATCTCCTGAACCTGCTCATCGAATCCTTCTTCCTTATATTTTTCAGAAAAAAGATTGTAATTTCCTTTTTTTACATCATTTTCCACATCATCATAGGCATCCAGAAGATAAATAAATTTTCCCAGATAGAAGCCCATTCTTCTTAAAGTATCCTCCCAGACGTCTTTTTTCCAGGCAAAAATTTCCTCCATAATCCTGCCGAAGCATCCTGCCATTCTGTCCGGATCCTGTTCTCCTGCCTTTTCCATTCGGGAAAGCTGTGATAACAGCTGTCTGATTTTCCTGGCTTTATCACAATACCGGATTCCAAGTTCCCTGTTCTTCCCCTCAAGCATTCCTGCATAACCAAGAGCAGAAATTTTCTTTTCATCCTTCCAGTCATCCATGCATTTATAATAAGTAAGAAGTACATTCATATCCGCCCCGTATTCTGTGGCCGCATTGCATCGGACTGCCTGTTTTTTCACAGGATGGAGTATGCAATGTGTGGAACCTTTCTTAGTAGGCGGTTCATAAAGTCCGCTTAAAAGTATTACCACAAATGTCATATCATACGTAAGGGAAATCTGTCCGGATATTCCATATTTTTCTCGCAGTTCTCTGCATAATCCACAGTAAAAGGAACGATAAAGATCAAAATCCTTAAACTTGATTTCCGGTTTGTTCATTACAACGTAGCCAAACATCTTAACTCCTCTTAATAAATTTTACATGGCATTTTGGGCATTCTATTTCGATTTTGCCTTTTCCCCGGGGAATCCTGATCTTCTGACCACATCCGGGACATGTATAAATATGATGTGTCTTTCTCTGCTGCATCATACTCTTTTCTTTACTGAATATCAATCTCATATTCTGAGTTTTTGAAAGATATTTCTGATTCTCACTGTAACGCTTCTGGATGTTCCTGGACAGAATTCTGTAATACGTGTAAACGATCAAAGCTAAACCCAATGTATTCAGTATCTGTCCTACTCCAGGCAGCGAGAAAACAGCCAGTACGGACCCAAGAAGTACACAGAAAAGCGCTGCTCCCAGAGTAAACCTGGCAAACTCATCTACTCCATATCTTCCCTGCATAAATTTATTCAGTTTATCTCTCATTAAGCATCCTCCCTGACCAGAATCTTCTGTATTTCTCCAATATACATAGTATGATAATCTTTTTCAGGATACCATTTTGAGTCATTTTCCTTTACGTCAAAACCTTCCGGTTTTATCACATCATGGTACATCTTTCTGCAGACCATGATCATATCTGCTTCTTCAATGCCTGTAGTCTGATCTACATAATATGGGGTGAGACCTGCATCTTTTATCTTATCTGTTCCCCTTCCGGACACCGTTCCGCAGTAATTTAAAGCTTTTCTGTATTTTTCCCCAAGAAAAGAAAGTGTAAACTGTTCTTCTCTGTCCACAAATTCTTTCGTATATCTCTGGGGACGAATGTATACTGTCACAGCATTTTTACCCCACATGACTCCCATAGCGCCCCAGCTTGCAGTCATAGTATTACATTTTTTCTCATCACCGGCTGTGATCAAAAGCCATTCCCTGCCTATTTTTGTAAATGGATTTAAAATAAGTTCTTCAGGTTTTATCTCTCTGAATTTCATAATATATACCCTCTCTCTTTTTTAATATCTATCTCTCACTACATACCTGGAAAATATAAAATTTCAGGTAATAGGATTCATCAGCCGACCATAAGACAGGATGATCCGGAGCCTGTGTTCTGTATTCCACCTGTCTGAGTCTCTTATGAACATTTCTGGCAGCCTGCCCGATGGTTTTTGTAAAAAGTTCATAGTCCATAAAATGGGAACAGGAACATGTTGCCAGAAATCCCCCGTCCTTTACAAGCTTCATCGCACGTAGATTGATCTCCCTGTATCCTTTTACTGCGTTCTTTACAGAACTGCGGGATTTGGTAAATGCCGGAGGATCAAGAATAACCACATCGTATTTTTCACCTTTCTCCTCAAGTTCCGGAAGAAGTTCAAAAACATCCCGGCATATAAATCTGACTCTGTCAGACAGTCCATTTAATCTTGCATTCTCTTTTGCCTGGTCGACAGCCAGCTGGGAAGCATCCACACCGGTTACCTCTGATGCCCCTGCAATCCCTGCGTTTAATGCAAAAGATCCTGTATGGGTAAAACAGTCCAGAACTCTTGCCCCTTTGCACAATTTCTGAATTGCAAGCCTGTTATACTTCTGATCAAGGAAAAATCCTGTTTTCTGTCCGTCTTTCACATCTACCTGATACCTGACGCCATTCTCTTCAATATTCACAAGGGTAGGAAATTCAGGTCCTATAAATCCCTTAACCAGGTCCATGCCTTCCTGAGAACGGACCTTCACATCACTTCTCTCATATACACCACGGATAATAATTCCATCCTGAGCAAGCACTTTCTTAATAATATCAACGATCATTGTCTTGAAACGGTCAATTCCAAGAGCCAGTGACTGCACCACAAGAACATCCGAAAATTTATCAACGATCAGTCCCGGCATAAAATCCGCCTCTGCAAAAATAATTCTGCAGCTTCCCGTATCTACAACTTTTTTACGATACTCCCAGGCATCTCTGATGCGCTGTTCAAAAAAGACTTCATCTATTTCTTTCCGTTCATCCCGGGTAAGCAGGCGGACCGATATCCTGGAATTGGTGTTAATAAATCCCTTTCCCAAAGGATATCCATCAAAATCATGAATTAAAACAATATCTCCATTCACAAAGCTTCCCATAATCGAATCAATTTCATTATCAAAAATCCACATGCCGCCGGATTTGAGAATTCTTCCTTCTCCCTTTTTCAGTGTGACCACTGCCAGACTCATTTCTAACCCTCCCATAACAGTTTAGATTACATTTTATCACACTAATTTCTTTTTTTCCACCCATAACGCAAAGCAGCCTGTGAAATCACGAAAATTTCACAGGCTGTAATAATTCAAATCAAATTATTCTGTTTCTTCTTCTACATAACCATCTTCAGAAGCTTCTGTTTCCTCTGCTGCATCTGTCTCACTGGTCTGAACTGTTTCACCATAAAGTTTCTCAAAGAACTTCATAGTATCATTGTATAATGTCTGTCTCATTTCATCGGTCTGATCAATAAGGGACGGATCAGCCTGAACCTCGGGATTAAGGCCAAAGATATCTTTCAAAGATTTATCCAGCATATTCAGTTCCGTTGTCATATAAACCTCTGTTCCATCAGGAACATAGGAAGCTGTTCCCTGAGTCAGAATATCCAGGTAAATCTTCTCAACTGTCTTTGTGAGAGTTGCTGCTGGTTCTGCATCCAGAATTACGGTTGACACAACGTCAGGATCTTCCATTGCAGTCTTAAGAGATTCCGCATCTCCCTCATATTCCCCTTTACAGAAAGTATCAAGCTTATTATACATAGAAAGCTGGTCTTCCGTTAACATTGAAGTGTCGAGAGTATCTTCCATCTGTCCGTCAGCAGAATCTGTCTGTTCTTCTTCAGTATAAACGGGATCATCTATGATTTCATCCCCCATTTCCTCAGGAATATCTGTCTGAATCATATCTGACTCCATACCTGTTTCTTCTTCCAATGCAGGATCCTGAGTAGAACTTGCGATCACATCTTCGCCTAAGGCACTTTCATCAACACTGTTCAGGATATCATCCTCATCTGCGTCCACAGTTGCATCATCTTCAGCGTCCACATCTCCAATTTCTCCGTCACCGGATGTATTATCATCCACACGCTCAAGAGTTTCCTTAACATCATCATAATTGTAATCCTGCTGGGCAATCTGCTGAAGAAGACTAACGATCTCATCAATCTGGTCTGAGCTTAAGCCTACATTGTTCTGATCTGCAATATTTACCACAATGTTATAAATATCATCTGCATCCTGCACATTATCTGCAATCACCTGCATCTTGGCTTTATTGATAACTGTTGTGGCATCATTTTTACCAATTTCATCTGCAAGGTTACCTGTCACTACCATCTCTTCTGTAGCGATCTGCTTCTTTGTATCATCCAGCTTCTCTCCGGTTGCCGTCTCATATGCCATCTGAATTCCTGTAAGAGCTCCTGTACCTGAAACTTCAAAAGGACAGGCGGCCACAACCTCACAGTTCTTTACTCCTGAAGTAGAAAGTGATGTGGCGATCATGTTACATGTTACCCAGTTCAGATTGGCTGTACGAACCTTGATTCCGCCTGACTCAGTAGGCTTTACATAAGCACAGCTTACTGTTCTGGTTCCAATCTGTTCAAGTGGAACATAAGCACTTAAATGTTCTCTTTCATCCTGGTTTGTGATAGTAAGAATCTGTACCTGGCTGCTGTCCACGTTAAAATACTTCATCATTGTATTCTTCTGTGCATCTGTAAGATCTGCCCCCAGCGTAACAACCTTCATGCCGTCAGCCATTGCAGGCATTGCTGTTCCTGATACTGCCAGACAAGTGCTGCATAATAACACACCTAATAACTTACTTTTTTTCATAGTAGAACCTCCCTGTATTAAAAAATACGATTGATCTGATTTGTATTTCCATTATATCACAACTCTGATATATTTTGTAATAGTAATTGTCCTTTTACGGTTTTAATCCGCCAATAAGGATTTTCAGTCCGATAAGGATAAGAATGATCCCGCCGCATCTTTCTGCTCTGGCTTTATATTTCATTCCAAAAAGACTTCCTATTTTAATTCCTGCTGCGGAGAGAACAAAAGTGATCACCCCGATAAATGACACTGCCGGAATGATCTGCACCTTCAGAAATGCAAAGGTCACTCCTACGGCAAGCGCATCAATGCTTGTCGCAACAGCAAGAAGAAACATGGATTTCACATCCATGGAGCCATCCACATGTTCTTCCTCAAAGGATTCCTTAAACATACTCCCGCCAATAAAGACAAGAAGCAAAAAAGCTACCCAGTGAGCGTAATGAGTAACCATGTCTGCAAAATACCGGCCGGCAAAATATCCTATAAGAGGCATACCGGCCTGAAATCCTCCAAACCATGCCCCTGCCTTGCACATATGCTTTATATTTATTTTTCCAAGAGACAATCCTTTACAGACGGACACTGCAAACGCATCCATGGACAGTCCCACAGCCAGTATAAAAAGCTCCAGAATACTCATATAAATATCTTTCTCCTTATGTAAAAATGTTTAAAGTTTTTCCAGTAGATCTGGAATTTCCCCAAGACTGTACACTTCATAGTCAGGCATGATCTCTTCTGCCCGTATATGGGCAGGATTAAACCATACAGTACGGATCCCTGCATTAATTCCACCCTGAATATCAGAAGTCAGACTGTCTCCAATGATCACAGCGTTGTTTTTGTGAAAATCCGGAATCTGGGAAAAACAATATTCAAAATATTTCCTTTCCGGTTTATTATAGCCTGTCTCTTCAGAAATAAATATTTTTTCAAAATACTTTCCTATTCCTGAACTTTTAAGCCGCCCTTTCTGAACACTTAATGTACCATTTGTGACAAGAAACATCCGGTATCGTCCATAAAGAGAAACGAGAAGATTCTCTGCCCCGTCAACAAAATAATGCCCACAGGCCAGAAGAGTCTCATAACGTCTGGCAGCTTCCTGTGGGGAACCGGCAATATTCAGTTCATCAAAAAGAAGCTGAAATCTTCTTACTTTCACCTGGTCTCTTGTAAGTTTACCCTGCTCCAGAAGCTTCCACTGGGCATTATTCAATTCACTGTACCGATTCAGCACATACTCGGATGATTCAATATGAAATTCCTTAAGAGTCCTGGTTACAGCTATCCTTTCAGCCTTACTGAAATCCAAAAGTGTATTATCCAAATCAAAAAATACTGTCTTGATCATTCTTTTATCCTCATTTTTCCTCCTATTATATATAATTCTTTCTCCTGAGTAAACAGATGTTTTTATTTTTTATTAAAAATTATATTTTATATTGTTATGGTAAAATACAATAAAAAGTGATATAATAAAGATAATTACACAGCAGAGTAATATTTTTGCCGTAATCAGCAGACAGTAATATTGAGAGGATGGTGCTACTATGAATGTTAAAATTGAAGATTTATTATCAGCATTAAAAAAGAAGGAAGAAGAAAAAGACAAAAATACAGTCCTCTGGGTACTTGCAATTATCGGTGCAGTAGCAGCGGTTGTTGGTATTGCCTTTGCAGTATACCGTTTCTTTTCACCTGATTATCTGGAAGACTATGAAGAAGATTTTGACGATGATTTCGATGATTATTTTGAGGATGAAGAAGAATAAATCCTGGTTTTCCATCTGTTTTTACAGAAAAGATTATATAATAGCTCCGGCTCATACCGGAGCTATTTTTGATGAAAATACGGAGGTACTATGAAAAAAGGCGATATATATGAAGGTATAATTGAAAAAGTTGATTTCCCCAATAAGGGAATTGTCCTGGCAGAGGGTCAGAAGGTCATTGTCAAAAATGGAATTCCGGGACAGAAAGTTCGTTTTATGATCAACAAAAAACGCTCTGGACGTACTGAGGGACGTCTTCTGGAAGTTCTTGAGAAATCCCCTCTTGAGACAAGAGATCCTGTATGCAGTGTTTTTCCTGACTGTGGAGGATGTATGTATCAGACCATGTCCTATAAAAGCCAGCTTAATATGAAGGAACAGCAAGTCTGCCAGATACTGGACACTGCCTTAAAAGGTCAGCCTTATCAATGGGACGGCATATACGCAAGCCCTGTGGAATTTCGATACAGAAATAAAATGGAATTCTCTTTTGGCGATGCATATAAAGATGGCCCTCTCACCCTGGGTCTGCACAAAAAAGGAAGCACATACGATGTATTAAATGCTTCTGACTGCGGACTTGTCCATAAAGATATAAATATAATCGTTTCCTGCGTACAGAATTACTTTCTGCAAAGAAATATCTCATATTATAAAAAGCTGCAGCATACCGGCTATCTGCGGCACCTTCTTCTCCGCCGGAGTATGACCACAGGGGAAATACTGATCCACATTATCACTACCAGCCAGGAGGAACATGATCTTTCACCATTGAAGGAAGAACTTCTTTCTCTCCCTCTTGAGGGAAAAATCGCAGGAATTATGCATATTATAAATGATTCTCTGTCTGATGTGGTTCAAAGCGACGAAACAAGGATTCTCTATGGTCAGGATTTCTTTTATGAAACATTGCTTGGACTTCGTTTTAAAGTCAGTACCTTTTCATTTTTTCAGCCAAATTCTCTGGCTGCGGAAATTCTCTATTCAATTGTACGAAAATACATTGGGGATACAAAGGATAAAACTGTATTTGACCTGTACAGCGGAACAGGAACTATTTCTCAGCTGGCAGCTCCTGTGGCAAAAGAAGTGATCGGTGTGGAGATTGTAGAAGAAGCGGTACAGGCAGCCCGGGAAAACGCGGCATTAAATGGTCTTTCCAACTGCCATTTTATTGCCGGTGATGTTCTGAAAGTTCTGGATCAGCTTTCCCAGAAACCAGATGTGATCATTCTGGATCCACCAAGAGATGGCATACACCCAAAAGCACTGCCAAGGATTCTCTCCTACGGAGCAGACCACATTGTATACGTTTCCTGCAAGGCCACCAGTCTGGCAAGAGACCTGCCTGCCTTTTTCTCTGCCGGTTACCGTATGGAAAGGGCCTGCTGTGTAGACCAGTTCTGCCAGACGGTGCATGTGGAGACTGTGTGTCTTCTGTCACGAGCAAAGTAAAAATGATTTGTCCACAATATTAAGGGAACAGAAGCGTTATTGAGGGAGTCACTTTAATCTGTAATAGCATATACTTTTGCCGGCACCCTCACGCTTCAGTTCGCCGGATGCCACCAGCTTGCGGAGTGCACCCTCAATGGAACTGATACTAAGCGAAGGACATAGTTCACGGATGTCCTGCTTGGTGAATCGACCGATTTTATTCATGGTGGCGCGCCTTACAATCTCCAATGCAGGCAGCCTGGTTTCCACCAGTGCAAAACGTTCTTCAAAATCCTTATAGGCGGCAAGGATTGTTCCAAGCAGATACTTAATGAACGGAACCACATCTTCTGTGCCTTCATGCCAACCAATCTGAGCCTGGCCAAGAGCGTCATAATAAAGGTCTTTGTTTTTTGCGATTTTTGCTTCCAGAGAGATGTACTTTCCGACATAGTAACCATTTCTGTAGAGCATCAGTGTTGTGAGCAGCCTGCTCATTCTGCCGTTGCCGTCATTAAACGGGTGAATACACAGGAAATCGTGAATGAAAACAGGGATTGCAATCAGCGGTTCGACCTCCATATTCCCAATGACACGATTGTATTCTTCGCAGATCCTGTCCAGCGCCTCCGGAGTTTCATAGGGAGCAAGAGGCGTAAACAAGACTTCCACATGACCATCCGGGTATGTGGCGCTGATATAATTTTGCACACTCTTAGTTCTGCCAGCCATAGGATTATTCATGTGACTGTACAGAATTTTATGCAGCTGCAGGATATAATTCTGTGTGATCGGAATGACATCGAAACTTTCGTGAATAATATTGAGAACATCACGGTAACCTGCAATCTCCTGTTCATCACGGTTTTTCGGTGTGGTTTTTTCCTCCACCAACTGTTTGATACGGGTACTTGTGGTCACAATACCTTCTATGGCATTGGATGCTTCGGTACTTTGCACCTTCGCTATCTCCACCAGTTTCTCCAATTCTTCCGGGCGCTGTTTTAAATACATTTCCTGCTTTCCGGCTTCTTTATATATTGCTGCAACGAGACCGAGAATGTCCGAATCCCATTTTTTGCTCTTTATTTCAGAATAATTAAAAGTTCTCATAACCTTACCTCCAGGTTGTTCCCTCAAATCATAGTGCAAAATAAGGGAAAAGTCAATAAGCAAGGGATATTTCCCTTAATAGTATCTCAATTTTAAGGGAAAATATTGTACATTTCATAAAGAAAAAGTGCAGAAAATGCCATATTCATCATAATTTGGATGAACACTTTCTTGTCTGTTATTCTGATCAGATCTTTTTCAGTTTTGCAAATCCTGCAAACATCTTTTTTACACCGGCTCTGTCGAAATCTACGGTAACCTCGTAATCTCTTCCGCCATCTGCAATATTTTTCACCACTCCCACACCAAACTTCACATGGAGAACCCTGTCGCCGACCTGGTAATCCAGTGAAGCAGCTTTGGTTACTTTGACTTCTCTGGTCTGATAAGGTCTGGATGTAAAAGCACTTTTCATTTTTTCAAGACTTCTGTCTGTGGGAATACTGTCCTTTATTTTATCTTTCTTCTCTTCCACTGTATAGCCAAGTTCTACAAGTTCTCTTGGAATTTCCCTTACAAATCTGGAAACCTTGTTATATTTTACCTCACCCCGGATCATCCGCTGTCTGGCACATGAAAGGGTAAGCTCCTTCATCGCCCTGGTGATTCCCACATAACACAGGCGTCGTTCTTCCTCCAGGTCTGTACCATCATCTGAAATAATGGAAAGATAGGATGGAAAAATGCCGTCTTCCATTCCTGTCAGGTAAACCCGGGGGAACTCCAGGCCTTTAGCACTGTGCAAAGTCATAAGAAGCACATAATCCTGACCTGGATCCACACTGTCAATATCAGCGATCAGGGCAATTTCCTCCAGAAAACCAGACAAAGTAGCAGGCTGTCCCTTTTTTTCCATAGTTTCCTGGTAAGACTCTGTTTTTGATATTAATTCATCAATATTCTCGATTCTGTCTCTGGCTTCATCCGTATCTTCTGCTTCCAGTGCATCCACATATCCTGTAAGCCGGATCACTTCTTCCAGAAGCTCCCTGACTGTACAGCAGTCCGCCTTGCTTCTAAGTCCCTGAATAAAAGTCACAAATCCTTCTATTTTGGAGGCTGTCCTCCCAAGTGAGGGAATTTCGCCTGCTTCACGAAGGGCATCATAAAAGCTTATATCCATTTCCTCCGCATAATCCTGTACTTTGCCAAGAGTGGCTGCTCCAATACCTCTTCTTGGAATATTGATGATTCTTTTTACTGCCAGATCATCTCTTGCATTATCAATTGTTTTCAGATAACAGATCAGATCCTTGATCTCTTTACGAGAGTAGAAATTGATTCCTCCCACAATTTTGTATGGAATATTTGCATACAGGAATTTTTCTTCAAACAGCCTTGACTGGGCATTTGTCCTGTAAAGAACCGCACAGTCTTTATAACTGCATTTTCCCTCTCTGTGAGCTTTGGAAATATCTCCCACAACGTATTCCGCCTCTTCAAATCCGTTCATAAACTGCCGAAAATGAATCTTATCTCCCTCAGGGTTCTCTGTCCAGAGTGTCTTGGGCTTACGTGCCGCATTATTGGCTATTACATGATTGGCTGCATTTAATATATTCTTTGTAGACCGATAATTCTGCTCCAGACGGATTACATATGCATTTGGAAAAACCTTCTCAAAGCCCAGAATATTTCCGATATTAGCCCCCCTGAACTTATAAATTGACTGATCATCATCTCCCACCACGCACAAGTTTCCATATTTTGATGCCAGAAGACTTACAAACTGAAACTGAGCCGTATTGGTATCCTGATATTCATCCACCATAATATACCGAAACCGTTCCTGATAATTTTTCAGTACATCCGGACAGGTTTTAAAAAGTTCAACTGTTTTCATGATCAGATCATCAAAATCAAGTGCATTGTTCTTACGCAGAGAAGCCTGGTATTCTCTGTAGACTGAAGCTATTTTTTTCTTGTTAAAATCTCCTCCAGCATCCTTTTCCATTTCATCTGGAGTGATCAGTTCATCCTTGGCATGAGAAATTTGTGAAAGTATGGTGTTTTCCCTGAGGTATTTCGTATCAATATTAAGGCGCCGGCAGATGTCTTTCACCAGAGATTTCTGATCATCCGTATCATAAATGGTAAACCGGTTATCAAATCCCAGTCTGTCAATATAACGTCTTAGGATGCGGGCACATGTAGAATGGAATGTGGATACCCATATGCTCTCCGAACCAAATCCCACAATCTGATCCACACGTTCTCTCATTTCACTTGCAGCCTTATTTGTAAAAGTAATAGCCAGAATATTCCA